>JADFHG010000501.1 GCA_022567365.1 Planctomycetota bacterium
GACGTGCGCGTACTGCTCGCGTCCAACGTGGATCTCGATGCCGAAGTCGAATCCGGGAGGTTTCGCAAGGATCTCTACTATAGGATCAACGTCGTTTCCATCGAAATGCCGGCGCTCGTCGATCGGATCGCCGATGTCCCGCTGCTCGCGAAGCACTTCCTCGATCACTACTGCATGGAAAGCGGCCGCGAGATTCTCGGGATCGAAGAGGAAGCGATGGGCGTACTGCTGCGGTACGACTGGCCCGGCAATATCCGGGAATTGGAAAACGTCATGGAGCGCGCGGTCGTGCTCACCCGAGGCCCCTACGTCACGGAAGACCAGCTCCCGGAGAAGCTCCTGGCGGCGGCTCGACGAGCGCACGATTCCAATGAGTACACGCCGACTCCCCTCAAGCTGGCACTCGAGGGTCCGGAACGGCGCATCCTCGAAGCCGCCCTTCGCGCGAACAACTGGAACCGTCAGATCACGGCCGAGCAACTCGAAATCAACCGCACCACGCTGTACAAGAAAATGAAACGCTACGGTCTCGACGTTGAGCCCAGCCCCGCGGTCGTGACCAGTTGACGTCTGTCCCCCCGGAAACCGTTCGCCGGATGCCGCGACGTCCGTCCGCACCTGCGACGTCCGTCGCAAAGACGCTCGCCGGTGCGTCGGATCGCGCGAGCGCGTCATTTCCATACAGACACGAACGAATAAGGTCTTGCGGACAATCATGTTCGTCGGCGAGGCACTCTCTTGTCGTGCTCACATTCGAAACACATCCAACATCTGGGCTATTGAGCGCAGGCACTTGCAATATATTGTATCCGGAGGAGGAAAATGGGCTGCTCAATCTATCTACCGCTCAAGATATCCGGCCCTTCCTGACGATATTAGGACTGAAGGCACGACCGCCGGGCATTTCGCGATGTCACGTGCGACGCCCCCGTTTTTGGGGAGTGTCGCGGCACTTGCCGGTGGGTCGGGCTTTCGGGTCGAATCGCCGTGGCGACGGTTTGGCGCATCGGCCCCGTAGTGGGGCCGGCGTCATCCGGCCATGCGCGCGAATGGCGAAAAGGCCGCCGTTCGGATTGCTCACGCCGTCTTGTGGTGTAAGCACGCATGAGTGAGATCCTGGATATTTCCGGATTCCCGGTCCTTCCCGTGGCCGATCGGCTCACACCGATGGCAGGGGTTCCCGGTTCCATCTCCCCGACACCCGCGGGGCTCGACGCAAAGGACACCGTCGAGTTTTCCGAGCGGGCTGCCGCGTTGGCCCGTGCCGTGGCGGAATCCTCATTCCGACTGGCAAGAGCAGTGGCCATTCGCGAAGCAATTCACAACGACGCCTACGAAACACCCGAGCGTATCGACGGCACGGTCGAGCGTCTCCTCGACGTTTTCGGTTAAGCGATCATCCAATCCGGACCATGCGGTACAGGCGCGATTCGATTATCGGGCCGTGACGGCTCGGTTCGCCGGGCGCGAGCGGACCGTGGTTCCCTTTTTCTTGCTGCATTTTGGGGATTGCGTTACCGGCGCGACGCACCATTTGGCAAGTGGTTTGCCCCCAGAGCCGCGCACGGAATCAGCCTCGTGGCAGCCTCGCCCGGCCGGCGGAACCAGCGGATTCGAGGTGACGGTGCATTGGTGCAGAGAGTCAAACGGACGGCTTCTTGTCCGAACCCCGACCGTCAGGGAGGGGCGCCGCTCGCATTGGTCAAGGCTCTTCCTGACCGGCAGGGTTCGAATCAGGATTGTCCTCCGCAATTCTGAATCACCACATTGGCGCGGCGAGTCGGCTGGGGCACTACCCGCGCCCCTGCGCCAATAATCCGCGCTCCGGGCGATTCGCTCGGCGCATGCGGACCTCGCCAAAACCCGCGCCGTCACTTTCGGCGTGCCCCCCAGGAACCACCGGCCCTCACGACCATCCCTATCAGACCATTGGCAGATCGCTCGGGGGGATGCACTCGTATCGGCCTTGGCGGTGGCCTCTTGCAGCGGCGCGAATCGTAGGCTTCCATTGGCGAGCCGGTCCGCCAGCCGCCCGCCGTCGCCGAAACAAGGGGAGGATAGAAGCCGTGTCCTACGTCGATTTACAGCCCGCGCTGGAAAACTGGCGCTACGATTCCGATCGAATCTCGGTGCGTAAGATTCTCGGACAGGGCAACGAAGTCAAGATACAAGTTCGTGTCGAGTTGGGTGTCTTGCAGATGGAGGTGGACGGTCGTCCGGACGCCGAGAAGCCGTTCGGCAACGCCTCGCTCCTCGAATACCACAGGACGCAACTCGCCGACCACTTGCGGCGAAACGCGACCCCGTTGGGTTTCGCCCTCACACCGTCCCAGTGCGAGGCGCTGAGATACGAGGCGTCGCTCTACTATCGCCGATTCGTAGCCCTGTTTGTTCTCGACGAATTCAACGAAGCCGCGCGCGACGTTTCGCATCACACGGGCATCCTCGATCTTTGCCGAGACTACGCCCTCGAACGCGACGACCGGGAGCGACTCGAGGTCTTCCGACCGTATGTACTCATGATGAACGCCAGGGCACGTGCCGAACAGGCGTCCGCGGATTCGGATGTGGCGTGCGCGCTAGCCCACATCAACCGCGGAATGCTCCACATCCGCACGTACTTGGAGGAAAATGCGCCGCCGGAAGCCGTCGAAAAGTGCGAGGAACTGACATTGCTCGAAGATATCCGACAGGGTCTGGTGGCGGACTTGCCGGTCGATTCGGTGGTCACGACCCACCGGGCACTGCGCTCGGCGATCGAGCACGAGCGTTACGAGGAGGCCGCCCGGCTGAGGGACCGGCTCAATGCGCACTACGAGTCGCCTCGAACCAGCGCCTGATAGACCGCCTCACGCTTGTGCGGTGACTCAGGATTGGGGAGGCGGGCCCGATCCGAACCGCGCCCGTCAGGAAGCGGCTTGACCAATGAAGGCACGTCCCCTCCCTCGCGGCCCTAGTACAGTG
>JADFHG010000023.1 GCA_022567365.1 Planctomycetota bacterium
TCACCGCCGTCATCTTCGTCGTCCGAGTCATCGTCGGTGCCATCGTCGTCACCAATGTCGCCGGAATCATCGCCTTCAGTACCGTCGCCGGCGGTCGCGGGGGCCGCCGCTCCCGCACCGTCTTCGGTCACGTCATCATCGTCTTCCGAGTCGCCGTCACCCGCATCGGCATCGTCCGAATCGTCCGCGTCGTCGTCGGCATCGTCCGAGTCATCGTTACCATCGTCGTCTGACCCGTCTTCGTCCGACTCAGCATCGTCCGAGTCATCGTCACCGTCGGCGTCATTGTCGTCCGAGTCATCGTCCGAGTCGCCGTCGTCGCCGTCACCCTCGAGCGTCCCATCACCTTCGCCATCCTCGCCGAGCGTGGCATCGTCACCGCCGTCGTCCTCGTCGGACTCAACGTCCGCCATCCTGACTTCGATGCGTTGGATCGTTACGACCGCGCTTTCGATGAACTCGACCGGATATGGCTTGTCCGTCACGAGCAATCGAAGCGAGCCTGTCGCCCCCGACATGTCGTCATCGATCGTCGAATCACATGCTCCGAGCACGACACAACCCGCGACGGTGCAGGCCGCGACCCAACGCAACATACGTGAACTACCCATAAGATCTGCCCTCCTCGGTTTCCGTGATCAATTTTATTACCGTGCAATTCGGACTACGCCCGCTGGGGTCGGATCGTGTGTGTCCAGAGTGGAAGCCTACGATATACTCGGTGAATCGTCCAAGGGAAAACGCTTGGTGGGAATCGGACCCCAGGGAATCGTGCCTTCCAAGAGGTTCCCAATGTTGGAGGAAACAAGTCCGCGTCAATGACCGGTCTGCCCATCGATCGGACGTGGCGAAAACGGTTTGGGTGGCTCGCGCGTATACCGACATACTCGTCCGCTCGGTTGTTGCTCGCAAACGTCCCAACTGGGCGGATGAAGGGTCCGATTGCCGTGTCGTAAACCAACGCTTATGGACGCTTGACGGCCGCCCCTGAGCCGCGGGCTTCAGCCCGCGCGATACCACGGACGTGGTGCGACGGTCGATCTTGCACGAACGCCCGCGCGATCCCACGGATTCAGTGCGACGTTCCCGCATGGATGAACGATCGCGCAGGCTGAAGCATACGGCTCCGGGAGACACGGACGATCGCGCAGGCCAAAGCATGCGGCTCAGGACCGTGCGACGATTCAATTCCTGTTCACTACCTTCATCCAAGGCCTTTTCATTGCGTCGCACACGCGCTTCGGGAACCGGCTCTTGGTCACTTCGATTGCCTCCGCAGCGCTCTCTGCCAAGGCGAGCGCACGGATGTAGTCCTGAAGATGGGACCGCCCGTCTCTGTCACCCAGCAAGTATAGGGTGAGTGTGTAGGCCTCCGCATACGCGAGTGATCGTCGCGTGAAGGATTCACCCGCCACGAGCGATTGATTGTAGAACGCCTCGCGTGACATGAGCACGAGCTGATCGAGCGGCAGCAGTTTCCGCGATGATTCCGCGTCGCGTACGATCCGGAAGAACCCTTGAAGGGGTTCGTTGAAGACGAGCCCTTTGCCGGTCGGACGTGCCGTTCCGTAGTAGGTTGCCAGACCTTCGTTGAGCCAGATCGGCGCGAACGGCACGTGCTTTCGCAAGAACTGATGAAACGCCTCGTGGAAGAGCACGCCGGACGTCTCGCCCGGTCCGTCGGCGTCACTGATGAGAAGAAGATCGACCGACGGCACAAACATTCCGCTTGTATGTTCCGAAAAGCGACCGAAGTATGCGGCACCGAATTCGTCATATTCAGCCTTACGGGCGAATATCACGACGCGAAACCGGCCTTCATCGCCGTTGGTAGTTTTCTTCGCGGCACCGCGATTGCCTCGATCTTTCGAGCCTCCGCGCGGGGACCGTCCCGATCGCGAGCGATCGTTGCCGCGTCGCCCACTCCGCTTGTTTTGGCGCTGTTCCGTTCCGTTGCGATTGCCGTCCAACAATTCCGCGAAACCGCGGGCGTATTCCTCGTAAATATATTCCAGCAAGCGGCCATAGTCCGCCAACCGGGCATCCGAGACCGTTCCGCTAATCGCGTAGTGTTCGGTCCGGTGACGAATCGCAAGCCTCTCCACGTCGTCTCGAATGCTGCGCGTCTGCGGTTCACCCGAAGCCTGGGCGCACGACCACATACCCACGAAGATCGGCACCGCCCGCGCCGCCGCCGGATGCACCCGCCACAGCCGCGCGGCGCGCGCGCAAGCGCGAGGGCCCGACTGGTCTCGCGCCGTCACGGGTGAGTCCGCAACGCACGCCGATCGTATTGCCGATGACATGTCATCTCCAAATCCGCGCTCGTTCCTCAACCATTGACGGCACCCCTATGCGGTGGCACGGAGTCTTTTCGAGCGCCGTGTTCCCCGATGACGCGGCCTCCTGCGCGCCGCTCGGTACTGATAGCTGATAGCCCGCAGCTATCAACCGTCAGCCTCCTATGTGCCGCCCGGCTGATGCCGGTTCGGACTGCGCATGAACCGTGCCCAATCATCACGCCGCAGCGTGACCAGGCCCCAAATCACGATCGGTATCAGAAAAGAGCTTGCCGGCGATTGCATGGCAAGACCGTACGCCGCGTGCGTTGCACGGATCCAAAACGCGCTCAGGTTCTCGAAGTAGGGGGGCGACGTCACCAGCGCCTCGAGGATCGCGATGCCGAGTCTCGCGGCGATCAACAAATGCATGCAACCCATACCCAGGATGATCGCCCATCCTCGGCGGTTCCACCCGACGGGCGTCGCCAACGTCAGGGAAAGCAGCAACGCCGTCGGCAGATATCCGTCTAGGCGCGTATTGATCGGCAACCGACGGACGCGATAGGTCGCCGTTTCGCGGGCGGCGAGTTCGATGTCTTGGCCTTGCGCCGTCGTGCCGCGCTTCGGGCGGCGAAAACGGATCTCGAGTTCGCCGCCCCGCGAGCCCAACGTCGCGTTGGCGGCCCCCATGTACATTGAACCGTAGATGTCCCGCACGCCCGGCCACGGTACGATGAGCAGCCCATAGGTCACGGCGACGAGGACGAGGAACCGCCATAGTCCGTCACGCCGCGGCATCGGTCTTCTCTACGACGGGGGGAAGTGCCATCGTATGACGCACCCAGATCAACCAGAACGCGAGCGGCAACAGAATAAACAACGCCTGCCACACGTCGACGTGCATCATGTTGAAATGGCTGGGATAGTATACACCCACGTAATACAGCGTGACGATTCGAACGAGGTTGATGACGAGAAGCAGCGCCGTGCCTGACGCGACGACAAATACCCTCCGGCCGAGCGGGACGCGCAGGGGAGACGCGATGACCGCGGAGGCGAAGTACGACGATGCTTGCAGCCCGTCGCACCCGCGTCGGATTTCGAGCGAGAACTTGGGCGAGAAAAGGGACGTGCCCACCGAGCGGGTCGCCTCGCCGAAGGTCGCGAGAATCCACGCCGACGCCCGAGCGTTGAGGGCCAGGTATTTCTCGAAGAACGAAGATGGGCTGATCCAAAAGTAAAAGACGAGCTGAAACGCCCCGACCAGCACCACGAACACGAGCACGAACCGCAGCACCGGACGCTTTCCGGCAAGCCAGGATTCCTTCGGTTTGCCGTGTTCAGCCGCGCCGCTCTTGGCCGCGCCGCCCTCCGCCGATCCCCGCGATCCGTCGGGAGCGCCTGCGTTCGCGCGATCAAGACCCGCGCGATCTCGACCGTCGCGCGGCCGGCGTTTGCGATGGGGCTGCTTCGAACGCGTCATAGCTCTTTAGTGGTCTCGCCCGCAATCCGTCTTGAACGGCGAACCGGGTTCCGCTCGGGATCGATACGCCACGAGACCGCACCAACGTGCTGCGGCGCGGTGTGCGGGTGCGTCCTCGTGTTCATCATCCACCAAATGTGCCAAACCGGTGCGGAGCTTCCACGGCTCACGGGTACACGCGTGCATCGCCGGTTCATGGGGATCGCGCCCGCCGCTTACATTCGACCACGATACCATATGGCAAGACTCGATCAAACGGGTACCGACAGAGTCGCCCGCGGAATGGTGCGGAGGGCATTGCGACCAGGCTCCGTTTCGGGTACTCCGTCACGTCATGCTCGTTACTTGTCCCGCATGTCGTCATGCGATTGAGGCTCCCGAAGGCGAGCCTGTGAAGTGTCCGAATTGCGGAGACGCGGTAGCGGCTCAGGATGTCCGCGTTCCGGTCTCGGCATCGGGGGTTCCGGCGGGGCCGCGATTACCCGCAACCCCGCCCGACCGACCCGGTCTCGTCGGCGACGCACCGCGGGAAACGACCGCCTCCGGTGATACGCCGGACGAGGCCGAGGCGGGAATTGCGCGCGGCGTCTTGTCCAATGCCAACCGCGGGCATCCGCCGGAACCGGTGACACGACCCGCGTCCATCGTCGCCCTTGTTTGTGGGTTGCTGTTTTTCATACCGATCGCCACGCAGGTCGCCGCGCTGGGGTTTGGGTTGGTCGCGGTGCTGCGGCGCCGACGGAAACGCGAACGGGTCGCCGCGGCTTGGGTGGGCATCGTGGTGGCCGCGCTCGCACTGTGCGGGTGGATCTTCCTTTTTCAGACGGCGTTCAATCAGGCAGCGGGGCCACGATGGATGTGGACGCCGCCGCCGATGAGCCCTATCCCCGCCGACGCCGCAAACCGACCGGCGGTTCTGCGAGACCAAATGGAACGGGTGTTTATCGCGGCGAAGGCCTATCGACGTGACTACGCGGAATGGCCGCCGGATGTCGCATCCCTCGTGGGGCGATCGCTTCCAAACGCCTTCGATTTCGCCGACGAGCTGCGCTATCGTCCGGTACCGGAAGAGCTGGCCTCTTCGTTTTCCTGGGCGCTGATCGTCTCCGCCCCGCTCGAGTTCGATCTTAACGGTGCGCAGCTCCGATCGCCGCGCCGTTTGGTGTTGTGGCTTGATGGCGAAATCGAGCAGCTCGAGGAAGACGAATTCGACGAACGCGTGCCCGTTCCGCAGTCCGGCGAGGAATCGACGGAGGTGAACCCATGACGTGGCTCGGCGGACAAAACGGCGCGCGGTCTACCTGCCGCGGACGCGACCGACGAGGCTCTGGGTGGCCGTCTTGATCCCCTTTACGGCGGATTTCAGCGCTTCGCGACTTGGTGCATAGTCCATCGCGGTGTCGAAGTGCACAAGCTCCTTCTCGACCATTTCCGTGAGTGAGACGGTGAAGCTTCGCATGCCCTCTTCCTCGCACTGTGCGATGATCGCGGGGAGATCCTGGTCCTCTTCGTGGAGAATCTTGTCTTTGACGACCGAGTTGCACAGAAGAACCTCGGTCGCCGGGTAGCGCGAGCCGGGCTCGATGCCGGGAAGCAGTCGCTGGCACATGATGGCTTTGAGGCTGTTCGCCAGCGACGATCGAATGAATGCGTGGTCCTCGCGGGGAAAGAACTCGAGGATGCGGGCAAAGCTCTGCGCGACGTCGCTGACGTGAAGCGAACCGAGGACAAGATGGCCGGTCTCCGCCGATTGAATGGCGGCGAGCATCGTGTCCCGGTCCCGCATCTCGCCGATGAAGATGGCGTCCGGATCCTGGCGGACGATGTAGCGCAGGGCCTCCGCGTAGTTGGGGATGTCGATACCGATCTCGCGCTGCGAGACGATCGACTTGACCGGACTGAAGACGTATTCAATCGGATCCTCGATGGTAATGATGTGCATCGACCGGGTTTCGTTGATGTGCTGGAGCATCGCCGCCAACGTGCTGCTCTTGCCGCACCCGGTGACACCGCTGACGAGAATCAACCCCTCCATTGTTTCTTTTGCGATCCGTTCATACACGGGCGGCAGCGTCAATTCCGTGAACGAGGGGATCTTGCTCTGCACGCGCCTGATCGCCGAGTGCATGTTGCCCATCGAGCGGAACACATTGATCCGGTAGCGATCCCCCGACGAGCCCACCGCGGAAAAATCCAGGTCGCCGCGCTCGTCGTATTCGTGACGTCGGCTTGGCGGGACGAGATCCTCGAGCATCTTCTCGATGTACTCGCTGTCGGGAATGGGCGGCATGTCGATCTTGCGAAGGTGTCCGCCCACGCGATAGTAGGGGGGATAGCCGACCTTGAGGTGCAGGTCGGAGGCCTCGAGCTGCGTCATGGCCGCCAGCAGTTTTACGCACGCCTGGCCGGGCGGCATTAGTTCGTCTGACATTTTATCGCTCCCACCCCGCACATTGCCAACGCTCGGTCATCAACTGACCACGATGAGCACCACCACGATCATCGCAACCGCGAGACCGAACGTCGCCGACGCGAGGATGGTCAATTTCCTCGTTTGCGATTCCAGCCGCGCCGCCCGCAGGTCATGACGCTTCGCGTCGTCGCGCTGCGCGTCGCGGATGGTGTTTGCCGAGCCTACCACGGATTCACCCAATAGGTCCACCGAACCTCGAAAGGTCTCGAGTGTCGCGGCGAGGCGCTCGGTCGTGGCGGCCGTATCGTCGAGGCGATGGTTGACCGCCGCGGTGGCCTCGCGCTGCGCGTCCGCGATCTTCGGCCATTGCACCAAGTTGTCCTCGAGGCAGCGAACACGCGCGTCGCCGGCCCGGATGAGATCCCGGATCGCGACGAGCGTTTCGCCCTGCGTCGTCGTCACATCCGTCAGCGGTCCGAGCACGGTCGCAAGCCTATCCAGCGCCTCCGCGGTCGCCTCGGAACGCCGATCTTGTCGCTCCAAATGGTCCTCGATGGACGCGACGAGGCCGGTGACCTTGGCAAACGCCTCCTGCAATCGATCCAGAGTCGCCTCGCGACTCGTCAGGAGCGTCGTTGTCTGTGAAAGGGCTGCCCCGACGGTGCTGAAGGCGTCCTCTCCGCCACTGCCCGGCGAATCCGTCCACGCACCGCCGCGCCGCCGGGTAAGGGCGACATCAGCAGCCCCGCGCCGACCACCACGTTGCTCCGCGTTGTGAAACCACGTCCCCACGCGCGACCAGAACCCCTGTGCCTGCATAAGGTGCCTCCTGCACGTACGTCCTCAACGGGCGGTCCGCACGTCCCCGCGCGATCGCCATGCGGTCCTCCTTGACCGTCCCCATTCTATCGGACCCGGATAGCCGATTCAATCAACGTGGTTCGGCGAGCGATCGGTGCTTTTCGAGCGGGTTGGTGGGGAGTCGCTTTGGCCTGACGGCATCCGACCGAGGATGGTCGGTTCGATCGAGCGTGCTTGCCATAGCTGGTACGCGGGATTCGCGATACTGGTACGCGGGATTGACGTTGTGTGGACCCCGGCGAGCAAGGCCACGCCGACGGTCCGTGGAAGAATGTATGGCAGAGGCTAATAGTGGCGGCCGCCCCCCAAAGAAGTAGCGGCCGTCCCCCCGTGGCGGCCGTTCAGCGCCCGAGAACGCGGGCCACGATACCGCCATTGGGTTCTTCAATGGGCTGCCAAACGTCCGCTGGTGTTTCCCGAAAGTGACGCACCGGGCCTTTGACGGCTTGTGGGTCGCGTCTATGATCCGTTCATGGACACAGAGCAGATTGTCCGTGAGTCCGTTCGATCGCAGGCCGTGATGAAAAGCGCCGCGCGACTCATACCCGGCGGGGTCAACTCTCCGGTGCGGGCGTATCGCGCGGTGGGCGGGGTGCCGCCCGTGATCGCCAAGGGCGCCGGCGCCATCATCACCGATATCGACGGGAACGACTATGTCGATCATGTATGCTCATGGGGAGCCCTGATCCTCGGGCACGCCGACGATCGCGTCGTGGTGGCGGTCGACAAGGCGGCGGCGAAGGGGTGTAGCTTCGGCGCGCCGACCGAGGGGGAGCTCAAGCTCGCGGAGCTGATCGCCAGCCGCGTGCCCGCGATCGGAATGGTGCGGCTGGTCAGCTCGGGAACCGAAGCGGCGATGAGCGCCCTGCGTCTCGCCCGGGGGATTACGGGGCGCGACGGTTTCGTCAAGTTCGAGGGTTGCTACCACGGTCATTCGGACGCCCTCCTGGTGGGTCCGGGGTCTGGACCGCTTACCTTCGGCGAGCCTTCTTCGCCGGGGATCCCACGGCAAACAGCCGCCGATACATATGTCGCCCCGTACAACGACCTCGCCGCGACCGAAGCGATCTTCAAACAGAATGCCTCGTCCCTGGCCTGCATTATTGTCGAGCCGGTCGCCGCCAACATGGGACTGATCCCGCCGGCGGATGGTTTCCTGGCCGGCCTTCGTAGTCTCTGTGACAAGTACGGCGCGCTCCTCATTTTCGATGAAGTGATCACGGGTTTTCGCGTCGCGCCGGGTGGGGCTTCCGAACTGTTTGGCATAAAGCCCGATCTCGTCTGCTTGGGAAAAATCCTCGGCGGCGGCCTGCCGTTGGCCGCGTTTGGCGGATCAAAGCAGCACATGGAGCGGCTGGCACCGTGCGGCGCGGTCTATCAAGCCGGGACCTTGTCCGGCAACCCCATCGCCGTGGGTGCCGGACTTGCGACGCTCGAGGCGATCGGCGAGACCGGTTTCCACGAAGCACTCGAGGCCAAGGCGCTCCGTCTTCACGAAGGGCTTCAGGCGGCCGCGGCCGCGGCGAATGTCGTGGTGCAAACGCCTCGGGTCGGCAGCATTCTGTGGATCGCGTTCACGGATCGGCCGGTCACGGATCAGGCGACCGCCAAGCAGTGTGACACGAAGCGCTTCGCCAAGTTCTTTCACGCCATGCTCGATCGCGGCGTATACCTCCCGCCGTCGCAATTCGAGTGCCTGTTCGTTTCGGCCGCTCACACCGACGAAGAAATCGATCGAACGATCGAGGCCGCCCGCGAGGCCTTCGTCGTCGCCAACGGATAGCAGGCCGTTCAAGAAGTAGCGGCCGCCCCCCGTGGCGGCCGTTGAACACCCGTGCGGGTCAACGACACCGCCGCCGGGTTTTTCAACGGGCTCATAGCGGGTTGCGGGACAACGTGTGGCACGGTCCTGGCAAGGCTAGCTTGCCGGCCGGCCCGTGTTTTCAGCGGCAACGGGCCAGCCCGTTTGCGGGTGCCGGTGCCACACCGACAATTGCGACTCTTTCTCGAATAAGCTGATAGGTAGGCTCGATCATGTCGCGCAAGCTCGTCGCATTGCAAGTCGTCGCGGTCGCCCTGACGGTCGTGGCGGCCGTGATCTCGTACGACCTTCTCGGTGAGCACATCGGAGGTAGGGCCGGAAGCCGATTGATCGCCGCGTCCTGCGGTGATGACACGGGCGGCGGCGACTGCTCGGCCGTAGTCGCGGGAGACTACGGCTATCTTCCCCCCAAGCGCCCCGACGAACCGGCGGGTATGGTGCATCTGCCCGCGGCGTTTCTTGGAATGGTCTATTATTCTCTGCTGGGCGTGTGGCTTGTCGGGGTCGGTCCACCGTCGCGCGGTCGGCGATGGCTCCATTTGATCCCGCTCGCGTTCATGACGGTCGGGATGGCCTCCTCCGTCTATTTCATCTACATCATGAAGTGGGTCGTCGAGGCCTGGTGCCAATGGTGCCTGGTGACGCACGCGTGCAATTTGCTCGTGTTCATCGCGGTGATCCTGATGTGGCCGAGGAAGAAGACCGGCCACTTGCCGGTCGCACAGACAAGTGTCACCCCCGACGGAGGCAACGTGGAAACGCCCGTGAGCGCGAGCGCGGCTCGAGTCGCCGTCGCACCGCACCCGTCGTTGCGCATCCTCTTCATGACGTTCATCACGGGCTTCGCGATTCTTTTCGCTGAGGTCGAGCTGGTCAACTACAAATTGGTCGCGCGCGAACGAGATCTGTACGTCGCGGAGATCCAACGGATTAGCGGCAACCCAAGGGAGTTGTTCGAGAAATGGCAGGTCGCCGAGCCGATAGGCATCAGCCTTCGCGACGACGAGCCCGAGAGAAGCGTCCCCCACGCGAACCCCCGGTCAACCGGCTTGCCGGCGGTGTGCGTCATCGTCAGCGACTTCCAGTGTCCGCATTGCAAGCGCCTCGCGGACTTCCTCGAAGACCAAGTTCAACCACTCTTCGCCGGACACCTGAAGATCGTGTTCAAACACTTTCCGTTGGACCGGTCATGCAATCGGTACGTGTCCAAGACGTTGCATAAGCACGCATGTCGCGTCGCGATCATGGCGGAGGCGGCCCGTCTCGTCGGCGGGAGCGAGGCCTTCTGGAAGGCCCACGACTATCTCTTCGCGCATCAAAAGGAACTGGGCAAAATCACTCCGGCGGTGCTAGCCGAGGCCATCGGGATTTCCGCGGACGACCTCACGGAGCAAATGGAATCCGAAATCGCCCAAGCTCGCGTGAAGGAAGACATCGACCTCGCCCGCCGTATAAAAGTATCCGGCACACCGCGGGTGTACATAGCCGACAGACCGATCGATCGGCTCGCGCGTCGCAACATTCGATTTTGGGATCTGGTCGCGGGCGAGTGGTGGAAGCAATCCGACGAGCCGCGTCCCGCATCGACCACGCTCGCGGCGCTTCAGGCTATTCGAGATAACCGAGGTCCGAAAGACGCTCGGTAATCTTGGCCAGGTCTTCCTCGGAATAGCCATCTTCGGCGTCGCCGTCACGATCCGAAGCGAGCGCGCTCGACGATGCGGCGACTTTCTGCGTGGCCACTTTCTGTGTGGCGATTTGCGGGGGCGTATCGAAGATGTCCGTGATCACGCGACCGTGCATGTCCTCGGGAACGGGCACGTTCATCAACGTGAGGATCGTCGGAGCGCAATCAACGATATGCGCGTCGACCGTTTCGACGTGGCGAATGCCCGGTCCGGTCGCGATGAAAATACCCTCGGAGCGGTGCGTGCCCTCGATGCGACTCTCGCGCAGCCATTGGACCGGCCCGCTCCCGCGAATCTTGCGGACAGCGGCCAGACCGTCGTGCGGCGTGAGGATCAGATCGGGCATCCATTCCCGCCCCTCACGTGAGCAATCGTATAGCTCTTCCGGTTTGTGGACCGCCTTGAAGAGTTGCACCTTGCGCCCGGAGGGATCGACCGCTTCGCAATCCGCCGAAAGAAACCGGGCGACCAGTTCGTCTCGGAGTTTTTCATATTCGCCGGGCGGTACGATCCCGTCCGGCTGACGCCCTTCGAGGTTGATGTACAGGAAACCGGCCATCCCGGCGTGCATCACACATGCCCGCGTGCGTGAAAAATCCACCGCGAGATCGTGCAGCACGTCACCGGCGCGCGCAAACTTCTTCGTGCGTCCGCGAAATCGATCCCACAAATACTTCGCGCGCGTTGCGCCCTGCGCCCCGCCGCCCGTGAGTTTCAGATATCCCCAGTTTTTGAGCAGGAGGTTCGGCTGGACCTTTCCATCGAGGCTGCCGTGCCCATGGTCGGAGACCATCAACACGACCGCGCCGTGCGACTCCGCATAGTCCAACAAATCTCCCACCGCACGGTCCATTCGCTCGAAGCAACCGTTGACGATCTCGCGCCGATGCGCATTGCGGTCTGACCAACGCGGATCGATGTATCGCCAGGTCTTGTGTTGCAGGTTGTCCACGAGCTTGAAGACGACCATGAGCACGTCCCAACCAAACCGATCCCCGCAAAACCGCGTCATCGCCGCCCCCTGATCGAAGCTCGCGGACATATAGTCGACGTTTCGCCGAAAGAGCGCATCTCCGCCCAGCGTTTTGCGCCGCCAGTTGGTCCGAAGGGTCGGATCCGACCAACGCTCGAGGATCGGCCCCCGAAGATCCCGTGGGTATACAAAATCATCCTTGTCCGGACCGGGGGTCTCGAACCCGCTAATCATGAATCCGTTGACCGCAACGGCCGGATAGGTCATCGGGACGTTGACGCTGCCGACGCGAAGACCCCGATCGCCGAGGATCCGCCAGATGTTGCTGACGCCATCGAGGCACCGGGTGCTGTTCATCAGCAGTTTGTTCGTGCGCACGTCGTACCGCTCGAAATCGAGAATCCCGTGCCCGCTCGGCTGCTTGCCGGTAAGGAAGCTGGTCCAAGCGGCCGGCGTGATGGGCGGGGTGGTCGAATGAAGAATGCCCGAGCTGCCGGATTCGACGGCCGACGCGAGTCGCGGCAGGCGCCCCTCGGCCATCAACGGTTTGAGAACGTCAAAGGTCGCGCCATCCAGCCCAATGACCAGGACTTTGGGTCCGTCGCCCGTGGAAGCGCCGTCCTGATCCGCCGCCCTCGAAGCAGCCGATGGCGAACTCGCCTTGGGGGCGTTGGGTGAGGGCTCCACGTTCGCGTTCAATCCGTCTTCCATCTGAAACTCACAGGCGTCGAGCGCGCCGCGGACCGTCCCCGTGGACCGGCCCATTGATACCATCGCTCGGTTAATCGCGATCGACTTCGCGAACCCCACCAGCCGTTCGCGATTTACAAATGCCGCCCGGTACCCTAATAATGCCATTCGTGGCCCGCGCGGCAAAGCAGGCACGCGGAGTCTAATCGTGCCGTTTGCCGGCTGCAAACAACGGGCGATTTCGCCGGAGGCAGCGACGCGGACGCTTCAACGACGAAACCGTGGGAAAGGACGCCATGAACATCATTCGTCATCCGACCGTCTATCTGGTCGGTCGCCAAGAGCTAGCGCAGGACGAAATTGACCGATTCCTGGGGGATCATGGGGTCGCCGGTTGGACGACCGACGCGGGTGCGGCCTCGCAAGCGCTCCCCGAGATCGCCGGACGCCTTTGCTATATGAGCTTCGCCAAACCGCGGCCCGGCGGCAACGCCGCCTACCTGGATCGCATCAGGGAGGTCGCCCACGGAAGCGTTTTCGAGCATAGCGTGTGGAACTTCATCATCACCGGGGTCTCGCGCTCGTTCACCCACGAACTCGTCCGCCATCGCGCCGGGTTCGGCTACTCCCAGCTTTCGCAGCGCTACGTCGATGAATCGACAGCCGACTTTGTCGAACCGGATTGCATCGCGGACGATCCGGAACTCCACGAAACCTGGCGCGCCGCCGTCGAACACGCCCAACAGGCCTACGTCGAGTTGGTCGCGGGATTGCAGCGCAAGTTCGCATCGGTCGAGGACAAGACCCTTCGGCGGAAGATGGCACGCCAAGCCGCCCGCTCCATCCTCCCGAACGCGACCGAGACAAAGATTTTTGTCACCGCCAACGCCCGTGCACTGAGGCACTTCATCGAGCTGCGCTGCAACGAGCACGCGGAAACCGAGATCCGCGTCGTCGCCGGGCAGGTTTTGGACATCCTCGAGCGCGAAGCCCCGAACATCTTCGGCGATTACGAACGCGTCGACTTGCCCGATGGCACACAAGCGGCCCGAACGGATCACGCAAAGATCTGATTCCGCGCGTCTTGACGTCATCTGGTGCATCGCCACCGACAATCTTGGGTGGCATCGGGACCGACAATCTGGGGGGCATTGGGGCCGACCCAAGTCCGAACCGCGACCGTGAGGGAGCGGCGTGACCAATGGAGGCACCGCCCCTCCCTCACGGTCAGGGTTCGGATAAGAGGCCATCTTCTTGATTCACTAATCCGCTACGTGGTCACCGAACTGCGTTGCTCATTGCCTACCGCGTCAAACGCGCCGCGATCGGCATCCGCCGGCCCGTGCCGAATGCGCGGCTGGTCACCTTCAGACCGACCGGCGCCTGTTTGCGCTTGTATTCCGCGCGATCGACCATCCGCACCACACGCTCGACCATGTTTGGATCGAACCCGGCCGCGACAATATCGTTGGGCGGCAGATCCTGCTCGACGAACATCTCGAGGACGGCGTCGAGCTGGTCGTACGGCTGCA
>JADFHG010000502.1 GCA_022567365.1 Planctomycetota bacterium
GCTCTGTCACACGTAAACCTTCGGATTGGGTCGACGCCGCGTCGAGCGCCTACACTGTTCAAGAGCAGTGGCACACCCGAAAACTTCGGCGTGACGATGCACTAGCCTGGCCATGACACTGCGACGATGCGTGGCATACACCCAACCCTGAACCCAAGCTCTGGCGTCCGCCGCGCAGCCACGTAGAATTCATTCACTGATGCCCCCCTCACGCCTTGCGCAGCACAAAATCCTTCGCCGTCGCGACTTGCTCGCGGAGTTTGGCGTGGCTCGCCTTGCTGCCGATCGCGCTGAATTCGATGACCAGCGCGTCGCCGTCTTCGTACGAGCGGCGAAACTTGCTGCGGAGGCGGGCCTTCTTGAACAGGGCGTGTACGCGGGCGAACCCGCCGGGGGTGTTGGGCGTCGCGACGACGTAGTCCTGAATATCGCGGTATCGGCCGATGATTCGCTCGAAGATGTCGAACAGAAAGAGCGTCGTGACAATGCCGACCGCGGCGAGCGCGCCGAGCAGGATGTGCCCGAGCCCCACGGCCATCCCGACGGCGGCGACGGACCAGATGGTGGCCGCGGTGGTCAGCCCGAACACGCCGCGTTGATCGCGAATGATCGCGCCCGCGCCGAGAAACCCGACCCCGGTGACGATTTGAGCGGCGATCCGGCCCTTATCCACGACGGGACCGGAGAGCGCTTGCGACAAAATGGAAAAGACGCACGCGCCGAGGGCGATGAGGATGATCGTACGAAAACCGGCCGGCTTGTCGCGGAACTCGCGTTCGATCCCGATCAGCCCCGCGAGCACGATGACCACGACCACCCGGATGATGTATTCGCCGAGGAGCGGCTCCGAATCGCCGAAGATCGCGGGCGAGGCTATGTCAGGCACTAGGCTCATGTTTCACCGGTTCGACGGATGACCGAACGATTTCGCGGGCCAACAACCCCTTCAAGAATATGACGGTCGTATTGTTGACCCACGTTCTTGGGTGTCCCACGGCCGCCACGGGGGGCGGCCGCTACTTCTTCAACAGGTGGTTATACCACGGCTACCATTTTTCCGTAACGCTCTTCCCCTGCATGAACAGTTGCAGATAGTCCCGTCCGCCGGCCTTCGAGTCGGTACCGGACATGTTGAACCCGCCGAAGGGCTGCACATCGACCAGCGCGCCCGTACACTTGCGATTCAAATACAGATTGCCCACGTGGAATTCGTGGCGCGCCCGCTCGAGACGCAAGCGATCGTTCGAGTATAGTGCGCCGGTAAGCCCATACTCCGTACCGTTGGCGATCGCCAGGGCGTCGTCGAAGTCCTTCGCCTTGATCACCGCGAGCACCGGACCGAAGATCTCCTCCTGCGCAATCCGAGCGTTCGGGGCGAGGTCGGCGATGATCGTCGGCGCTATGAAATAGCCTTTGTCCGGGACGGCCGCACCCTCGAGCACGACGCGCCCCTCGCCTTTGCCGATGGCGATGTACTCGTTGATCTTCCCGAATGCGGTCTTGTCGATCACCGCGCCCATGAAGAACCCCTCGGGCGAAACCGTATCACCCACGGTAAGCTCCCGAGCCCGCGCAACGACGCGCTCGAGCAGGTCGTCGTATACGTCGGCCACCACGATCAGCCGGCTGCACGCCGAGCACTTTTGCCCCTGGAAACCAAACGCGGCCGCCACCGTGCCCTCGGCGGCGGCGGCGAGGTCCCCCGTTTCGTCCACCGCGATGCAGTTCTTGCCGCCCATCTCGAGGACGGTGCGTTTGAGCCATGCCTGGCCCGGCCCGACCTTGGCCGCCTTCTCGAAAATGGCGGTGCCGACCTCCCGCGAACCCGTAAACACGATGAACCGCGCCAGCGGATGACAAACCATGGCATCTCCGACGCTTCCGCCGGGACCGGGGAGGAAGTTGAGTACGTTCTTCGGCAGGCCGGCCTCGTGCATGATCTCGACGAACTTGGCGGCGACAACGGGCGACGTGCTCGCGGGCTTGAGGCAAACGGTGTTGCCCGTTACGAGCGCGGCCGTCGTCATCCCCGCGCATATCGCCAGCGGGAAATTCCACGGAGGGATGACCACGCCGACGCCGAGCGGCATATACCGAACCTCGTTCTCCTCGCCCGCGAACGGCGTCACCGGGTGGGCACCCTTCAGCCGCATCATCTCGCGCCCGTAAAAATCGAGAAAGTCGATCGCCTCGCACGCGTCACCGTAGCCCTCGATCCAGCTCTTGCTTTCCTCGTAGCACATCCAAGCCGTCAGCTCGTAGACGCGCCGACGCATGATCGCCGCCGCCTTGATCAAGATCCGCGCCCGCGCTTCGGGATCGAACCGGCTCCACGACTTGAATGCGTCGGCCGCGGAGCGCACGGCTTTGTCCGCGAGATCGGTGTTGGCTTTCGCCATCGTCCCGATCACGCGGTCCGGATCGGCGGGGCTGGTCGAGTCGAACGTTGCCCCGGTGGTAATGGGCTCGCCGCCGATCCAAATGGGATACGTCCGACCGAGTTGTCCGCCAACCTCTTTGAGCGCCGCGAGCATTTCGCCGCGCGGGCCGGCCTGTGAGAAATCGACATATGGTTCCGGAGAGAATGGTGTGAGCATGGCTGCGTCCTATCGTGTTCGTGTTGCGTGTTGCGTATATCCGTTTACGCGTGTTCGTCTTACGTGTGGCCGTGTTGCGTATGTTCGTTTCGCGGGTGCTCGTTCCGCGGTCCTGTCTTCTTCGCCGTCCGCGCGGTGCAATGTACACCATCCTGACGGCGAGTTCCAACGCGCGCCGGGGCGGATTCCGCAGTCCGTGAGGGGTCAGATCCTACGATGCGCGGTGCGCTTTCGCGCGACCGTGCTTTGCGCGTGTTTCGTCAACCCACGGAAGTCGCAACGTAGCGTCCGCCCCCCACGGCGGACGTCGGCCTGCGCAACGCTCCCGAACTTCCCCAGCCGCCGGGGACGGGCGGGCTG
>JADFHG010000024.1 GCA_022567365.1 Planctomycetota bacterium
GATCGCGCGTCGTCAGTGACTACCGTAACCCGTGGCGAGTGATAGGGCCGTTCCGGGTGATAAGCCTCGCCGAAAGCGACGATGGCCGGGTCGATTTCGACCGCGACGACGTGCCCGGCGCCTTGCCTCAGCGCACCGGCCGCGTCATTGCCGCTTCCGGCGCCGACGACGAGGACGCTTTGCGGATCGGGGTGCAAACGCGTGGGGATGTCGTACTGGCTATAGCCCTGCATGGCCGGGGGAAACCGCTTCGGATCGGCGGCGACCGTTTCGTCGCTCAGGTCGATGATGGCCTGGTAGCCGGTGTTGTTGACCTCGATGAGATACTCGCCGACGGTCTTGTCGGTCGGGCTGAGGTCGTACAGCGCGAGCTTTTGATAGGGCGACCATCTTATGGAACGGGCGTCTGAATTGTGATCGCCGACCAGCGCCAGCGCCACGCACGCCGCGAGTAGCGCCCAGTTCATCCGTGCGTCCCGTGCCCGCCAGATGAACGGCACGATGAGCAGCGCCATGACCAAGAACCAGGTGAACGGCGGCTGATAGAGCACGCTCAGCGCGACGAAGCCCCAGATGCCGATCAAGCTGCCGGCGATGTTGACGGAATACGCCTTGATCGTGTTCGGACGCTCGTCGAGCAATCGTCCGAGAATCCGCCCAATCGGAATGAACATCTCGGCGACGAAGACCATGAGGAAGAAGGTAATCGCCAGTCCGGTAACGACGCAGCCGACCGTAAACAATGGGCTTTCGCTGACCGTTCGCTTCCAGATCACGAAGTCGCCCATGACGCTGAGGAGCTGGCTGATCGATCCGAGCGTGGCCCTGCTGAACGGAACCGCCATCAGCGCGAGCAACACCGTGAGCGGGAGCAGGAGCTCGCGCATGCGGACCGGCCGGTGGCAGGTGAAGCAGCCCAGCCCAAGCCCCAGGAAACACACGACGAGAATCGTGTTTTGCAGATACGCGAATACGCGGATTTCCGTGCCGATCCAACGGATCAGCAACAGCTCGAGGAACAGCCCGAGCACGCTGACCAGGAAGATGGCGGCCATCGGTCGTTCCCGACAAAAGCGGGGTAGCTGTGATTCGTCCGTTTCGATCGAGGCGCGGTCCGGGTCCGTTTTCGAGTCCATGGCAAGCTCCATCACGAGTGTTGGCCGTTGCGGTATTCTTCGGACCGATGTGAGTCGGGCTTGATCGGGCTGCGGCTGGAGAGATCGACGTTGCGCGATCGAGCGAGGGCCGAAGCGCGATCGACTGATGCCGGGGCGATGTCGCCGCGCGTCAGTTGATTCTCGGTCTTTGATTGACGTCCGGTATCGAACGGGCAGGGACGTAGGGGAATCGGACCCTGGTGCATCGTCACACCTGGATTTTCGGGTTGGGGTCGAACCGCAGACAGTGCAATGTCCGCTCCCTCACGGTCGCGGTTCGGATTTCGGTCGTCCTCAGCAACCCGCAAGGTTAGGCGTGACGGTGCACTAGTTTGTGATTCAAAAAGATGGCCTCTTATCCGAACCCCGACCGTCAGGGAGGGGACGCGCGTTCATCGGCAAAGCCAGCTTGCTGGTGGTCAAGCCGCTTCCTGACGGGCGCGGTTCGGATCAGGATGCGCCTTCCCGATTCTGAATCAATGCACCGGGGCGAGCGAAGCCCGGAGTTATCCGACGAAGAGACCCTCGCGGACGCCGAGAAACTCGAGGCCGGTCGTCCAGAGGATTTGCCTCCGAGTTTCCTCGGTGAGATCCTGCATGGATTCGACCAACTTTCCCGGGCACGCCTCGCCAAGCGGAAAGGGATAGTCGCTGCCGAGGGCGATGCGCTCGGCGCCGAATTGGGCAATCAAATACCGCAGCGCGTCGGCGTCGTGTACCAGCGAATCCACATAGAAACGGGCCGGTGTGCCGTCGGGCTGACGCAGATACGCGCGGGGGTTCACGTCGTTGTCGGCCGCGCAGAGATCCGGTCTGACGTTGTACCCGTGCTCGATCCGGCCGATCGTGCCGGGAAACGCGCCGCCGCCGTGCGCGAACGCGACGCGGAGCTTTGGAAACCGCTCGAGCACGCCGCCGAAGATCATCGAACAAATCGCGAGCGACGTCTCCGCCGGCATGCCCACGAGCCACGGCAGCCAATAATCGGGCATGCGATCTTTGCCCATCATGTCCCAAGGATGCACGAAGACGGCCGCGCCATGGCGCTCCGCCGCCGCGAACACGGGCCTGAGCGCGGGGTCGCTAAGGTTCCACACGGTCTTGCGACCGACGTGTTCGTTGGGTTCGATGTGGGTGCCGATCTGAATGCCGCGGAATCCGAGATCATCCATACACCGCTCCAGCTCGCGTGCGGCGAGGTCCGGCGCCTGCATCGGCAGCGTGGCAAGCCCGACGAAGCGTTTCGGGTGTTCGCGCAGAATCTCGGCGATGTGGTCGTTGAGGATGCGCGAGAGGTCGAGCGCGTCTTCCGGTTTCGCCCAATAGCTGAACATCACCGGCACGGTCGAAAGCACCTGCACATTGACACCCGCGTCGTCGCATTCTTCGATCCGCCGTCCGGGCGACCAGCAGTTGTCGCCGATTTCGCGGAAGAACCTGTCGCCCATGAGCATGCGAGCACAGCACGGTTTGTGGTGTTCCAGGCGAATGAACCCCGCGTAGCCGTACTTTTCGTCGAGGTCGGGCCACCGCTCGGGAAGGATGTGCGTGTGGAGGTCGATCTTCATGGGGCGTTCGGCCAGTCGTGTTCGCGTGCGGACGCCGCTTGCTCCGCAACCATCCGCTCGTACTCCCCTGACAGCCTGTTGGAAAAGGCGATTTGCTTGTGTGGCACCGGTTTTCAACCGGTGAAAACAGGTGTGGCATCGGCCAATAGCCGGTGACAAAACGGGCTATTGGCCCGTGCCACACTTTTTCAGCGGGCTGCTGAGCCGCATGCTTCAGCTTGCGCGGGAGTTCGTACAAGACGGAATGCCGCACCAACTCCGTGGCACCGCGCGGGCTGAAGCCCGCGGCTCGGCGCTACGTATCGAACTATCGCTGTCATACTACGCCGGCAGCGGTTCGGG
Source organism: Planctomycetota bacterium (assembly GCA_022567365.1). Classification (GTDB taxonomy): domain Bacteria; phylum Planctomycetota; class Phycisphaerae; order UBA1845; family UBA1845; genus JADFHG01. The sequence continues at coordinate 3,068 of JADFHG010000024.1, forward strand.
CTTTTGCATCACCGTGCCGCACTTGCCGCAGGTGCGCACGGCCTCGTCGCCCCAATACTCTTCCATGATCTTCTTCAGTTGATTGACGATGTCCTTCAGGTCGAACTCGTAGTTCTTGAGAACCTCGTCGCAGTTTTCGCACCAGAACCGCAGGTAGTCCTTCATCCCCGGCTCTCGGATCCGCTCGACGACCATGCCGATGGTGTTCGCCGGGCGCTGCGGGGAGTGCGGGACCATCGGCGGGAGCATGAATACCTCGCCCTCGCGAATCGGAATGTCGCACACCTTTCCGTCCTCGCGAATGCGAAGGGTCATGTCGCCCTCGATCTGGAAAAAGAACTCCTCCGTCTCGTTGATGTGGAAGTCTTTGCGGGCGTTGGGACCGCCCACGATCATGATGATGAAGTCCTTTTCCGCAAACATGCACTGATTGCCCACCGGGGGCTTCAGTTGGCTGCGGTGCTCTTCGACCCATCCCTTGAGATTGAACGCCGATTTTGTGTACGCCATGAGAATAGCCTCCTCTGCGAGAAGTCGCCGCCGGTTCGTATCACTCGGTCCACGAGTCTAGCAGCCCGCCCAAAAACGGCAAGTTGCGACGGAGGCTTCGGTCCTCGCCGGGGACGTATTTGGTGGTTATTCCGCCAACGCACGGCAAGTTGCGACGCAGCGTCCGCCCCCCGCGGCGAACGTGGGCATGTGAAAGGCTTCCGAGTTTTTTCGGCCGCCACGGGGGGGCGGACGCTTTACGATTGCGGGGGTCAGCCGCTGTGCGCTAAACACGTCAATAGCCGGTGCACGATCCGAACCGCGCTGGCGCAAGGCGCCGGGCCGGGCTATCGCCCCTCACCGTCGCCGGCGCAGGGTTATGAGCTTCTTTCGGCACGCGGCGGCCACTCCGATCCACAGCAGGAGCATGAACATCGTGCGCATGCCGGTCACACCCATCCACATTGCGAGAGGGATCGTACCGGCGCCCATGAGCAGGCAAACCGCCATGCCGATTCGGCAAAGCCACAGCGTTCTGGTCCGTCGGTTGCTCATGTTCACTGCCGGTCCATCCTCTTGTCGGCGGCGATCGCCGGGATACGCTCAATCACTCGGTTCCACTCGGCGGCGCGTAGAGCGGTGGCCCACCCGGCGAGTCGAGGTTGCGCGATGCCTCCACCGCCGCGGTGAACACCTTTTTATACCGGCCGAGAAGAAACACGTACCAGACAACGAAAACAAGCAGGGGAAACGCCCCACACACGACGATACCGCCGCCGACGACGCCCGCGAGAGACCCGCCGCCGGGTCCAGCGCCGGTCGCTACCGCCGTCGTTCCTCCGGCCACGATGACCAGAAGGATTCCGCCCGCGATCAGAACGGTCATTGATGCCGAAAGCCCCCACATCACGGTCTTCGTCGAACGGGCAAGGCGCGGATTGGGGACGCGCAACGCGAATCGCCGCAGGTATAGCAGCTCGCCGAACAGCGCGACGACGCCGGCAAGTGATAGGCCCGCGGCAACGGCAACGATCACACCGCCGAGGGCGCCCGTCAATTCGATTTGCTTCACCATTTCGCCGATCCAAGCGGCGGCGGCGCACACACGGATCACCTTGCGCCAAGTTACCGGATCCTCGGTCAGCGAGATTCGCGGCTCCTGCGTGGTGATCATGAACGACCCCCACAAACCGATCGCGCCGCCGAAGAATAAAAGGACAGACTGCAATACTGGTGGCATTCCGATTCCCACCAGAACCCCTACGACGATGCCGCCAACGATGCTCAGCCCGATATGCCAGAGCAGGAGCGTCGTTCCAAAGCGCAGCCGCTCGAGCCACTCGCGATCGGCATGTTCGAGCAGATCGCCGCGAAGCGATTGTGCCACAGGCGTGGCACATTCCGGGCAGCTACCCTCCGGCGACAGCCCGCGGAGGTTGTACCCGCAGTGGGCGCAGGGGTAGTCGTCGGTGAGGGAGGCGTTGTTCAACGGTGCGAGATATCCTTCGGTACTTCGCGTTAGACCGTTCCACCGCTCCACCGTTGCATTCGGACCGCACGGGCACGTGTCCGGGCGGGGGTCGGCGATCGAACACTACCGGATGCGCCGAGATCGCGCGGGCTTCAGGCCCGCGGCTCGGAGGAACATCAACTTGCGCAGTCCATGCCCGACGTCGTCACCCACGACTACCCACGATCGTCCGTCGTTGTCGCCTGTGTCTGCGTCACCGGCCTCCGGGGTTCTCGCCGCGCGCCGCCGGTTGCAACAGTTTGGCCGCGCCGACCTCCTCGAAACGGGTCAGGTCGGTCCAGAAGGTTCCCTCGCCGGCGTAGAAGAGGCGGATCGATTCGGGCTCGAAGTTCTGCGCGAACGTATACAGGTTGTATGCCTTCGGGCTGCCGAAGGCCTCGATGAGCATCCGGTATCCATCGGCTTCGGCCTGCTTTTCCATTTTCTGCACATCCGCGGCCGCTTTGCCGAGGATCTCGATCCGCTGCGCGTCGAGCTTGGCCACGTCCTCCTGGATCGTGGCGATCTCGAGCGATGCCTGGGCGTCGATCTCTGCCGCGTCCTTGTCGGCCTCGGCGGCGATGTTGGCGACCATCACGCGCGTCTCGGCCAGGATTGTCTCGCGGGTAATCTCGATCTTCTTCTGCTCTTCCTCCAGCTCCGCCTTGACCACGGCCGCGTCGCGCTGCTTTTCCTTGGTAAGCCGGTTTTCGATCGCGATGTGGCTTTGCTGGATCGTGCGTTTCAGGTCTTCCTGCACGTAGTCCGCTCCGCCGCCGGCGTCGGGCGCGTGCACCTCGATCTCGCGCACGAGCGCGAGCAGGATTTCGATATGCTTGCGTTTGCAGACCTGCCGGAGACTCTCGGTCAGCTCTTTTTGAAACAGTTCGCGCTTCTCGCCCTGGATAAAGTCGCGGGCGGCGTAGGTCGAGCCGATGTTGCGACAAATCGACCGAAGTTGCGGACCGATCACCTTGTCGAGCACCCGGTCGATATTGCCGAACTCGTTCACGATTTCGGCTGCGTGCTTCGGATCAATACCCCATACGACGGTCACACCGACGCGGATCAGATAGCCGCTGTCGGATGGGAAGGATATGCGCATGTTGTCGTCCTCGCTGACTTTCAGTTGCGAGAACTCGTTGAACCCGATTTCGACGAGGGTCACTTTCTTGAGCCACGGGTTGATGAAGTAGATCCCCGGTTGGAGCACGTCGCGCAGCGTACCGCGCCGGCCCGGTTCGGCCAGGGGTCGTACGGAGCTGACGAATGCCGTCTCCGTCGTCGGCTCCGAGTCGGTCGTGTCCTCGGTCGCAGCCGCGGGCGTCGCGGACGCACGACCGGCAACACCGGGTTCATCGACCATGTTCGTGACCACACCGACGAAGCCCGCCGGGATCACGATGGCGGGGTATTCCTCGACTTCGTAGATGAGCGGGTTGATCTTATACGTGCCGGGCGTCAGCACCTCGCGGAGAATGCCCTTGTGTCCGGAATCTCGAGCGACGATGTCGCTGCCGTCCGGCGCCGCGGAGCCGATCTTCCTCGTGACCACGCCGATCTTGGGAAAATCGCCCTGAAACTTGAACCTCCCGGTTCGCAGCAGGTCGCGCTGCTGCTCGGAGAGCGAGTGAATGTGCAGCGGCCACGTGCCGGGCCTGCCCGCGGAGATGTGAGTAAGCGGATGGAGCTCCCATTTCCACGTGATGGGGTTGTAGAACAGATGTCGTCCGGGACCGAGCACCTTCTTTTGAATGCCCTTTTGTCCGGGCTCGGTAGCGATCAGCCCTTTGTCGGGCACGGGCACGCCTGTCTTGCGAATCAACGTCGCGCACATGTTTTCCGGGACGTAGATGCGGCACGTGAACCACACGAGTGCCGTAAGTCCCGACGAAATGACGAGAAACAGACCGACACCGATTGCGAGTTTGTTCCGCATTATCCCTCACCTCCTTTGTTTCCCGTGGTGGGAAACATCTGAAACTGCTTGAAGATATCCGCGAACGGTCCCTCGGTGTTCGACAGGATGGACTTGATCGACGGAGCGATCTTCTCGAGGAAAAACAACTGGGCGTATGTCTCGCCGTCGCCGAAGGCGTTGACCGCGGCCTTGAGCGGCTCCGCCCGCGCCACGTATTCCATCCGAACGACGTTGGCCCTGGCCTCGCCACGAGCGACGGTCGCGGACGCCTCCTTCGCGGCGGCCTGAAGCGTGAGCTTGGCGACCTCGAGTTCGCGATTGGCCATGGTGACCGAAACGACCTTGCGTTGCTCGGCCTCTTTGGTCACGGTGACGACGTCGCGTCGCGCGTCGCCGATGCTGGCGTTTTGTCCCTGACGTTCCAGTTGCTCGACGAGCAGGGCCTCGGCTTTGGCCTCTTCTTTCTGGTTGGCGGAGCGCTCCATCTCCTGGTCGGCCTGCTCGCGTTGGCTGATGAGGCTCGCGATTTCGGCCGGCGGCTGGATGTCGCGCACGAGCGCCGCCTTGATCTCGATGCCCTGCTTGCCGCAGTCGCGCCGGAGTTCCTCGAGTAGGTTGTCCTGGAACGCGATCCGAGTCTTGCCGCTGATGAACTCGCGCGCCTGAAGCTTGGACCCCTGAATCCGCGCGATGCTCCGGGTGTTCGGTAGGATGATCTTGTTGAGGATGTCCGTCTTGTCGCCGTAGGCCACCGTGACCTCGGCGACGCGATCGGGACGGATTGCCCATTCGATCGTGCCCTCCATGCTGATGTCGAAGCTGTCGTTCGAGGGGAAGTGAATGGCGTCTGCCCCGAGCATGTCGTACTTATGGCTGCGCACATCGACGATCTCGATGTACTTGAGGAACGGGTTTTCCCGCACGATACCGGGCGGCAGCACGCCCTGTTGCACGCCTTTTTCGCCTTCGGCGACGGTGTACGTGTTCTTCTCCTTCGGTTCCCTTCCGCTGAGCAGCGTGACCACCCCCACGTGCCCTTCCGGGATTCGGATGACGGGGAACTTCATCACCTCGTACGCGAGCAGGTTGATGTTGTGTCGCCCGGATTTGAGCGGCTCGGCGACCGGCCCGCGCTCGTCGCCGCGGGTCGCGACCGTCTTGGGATAAGCAAGCGGCTTGCCATACCTGCGAATCTTCACGCCGATTTCGTCCTGCGCGACGTACGTCGCCTTCATCAACACCGCACGGTTCGAGTAGGGGTTGATCCAGTGCCAGCCTTCGCGGAGCATTTCGTATCGGATGCCCTTGTAGCCGGCGCGCACCTCATCTTCGCTTTGGTTCGTTTTGGCCGCGATCGAACGAACGAGCGCCGGATAGAGCACGACCTGATCGGCGAATTCGTCGGCGAGATCGTCGGGGACGAGCCTGCCGGTCTTGTTGACGAGGACGAGGAACTCGCCTTCGCCTACGCTGTGGAGCCCGGCGACCACAACCCCCGCCGCGAGCACGACGCCCGCCAGGAGTGTTCCTCCGATCATGATCGCCAAGCGCGGCCTAAAACGACGCTGGTAGAGCGGATCGCCCGCCGGAGATTCAGCCATGTTCATTGTTTGTTCCTTTCTATTGGGAAGGACGTGCGGTCGTTCGGTGCGGGTCGACGGCGGTGCCCGGCGACCTCGCGGCTACGCTCCACGTCCGAAGTTCTCGGTCAATGTAGCAATTCAAACAGATGGCCTCTTATCCGAACCTAGGGCCGTCAGGATGGGGCGGTGTTTGCATTGGTCTAATGTTGTGTCAACCTCGAACCTGCGGGCTCGATCGGGAGCGCGAGGCCCGGTACAACCGGCTTGCCGGCGCCGAGCTGACGCTTTGCTTCCAGACCGGGCAAGACGGCTCACCAGGAGGTTCGCCCTCCCAAGGACGTCTTACGCAACCCGCACAATGAAGGCCGACGTAGCACTAGCCGCTTCCTGACGGGCGCGGTTCGGATCAGGATACGCCGCCCCAATTCTGAATCACTACACTAGGACAATTGCTTTCCGCAGTGGGCGCAAAACCGGGCCTGCCCCTGATTGGCGTTGCGGCAACGCGTACAAATCTGTTCGGCACCGCCGGGCGATCCACCCCCCGCGCCGCGCAGGATGATGAGCACGCCGCCCACGAACACAGCCCCCAGGCACGCCAGGAGCAAGATCGTCATCGGACCGACTACCACACTTTTTCCTTTCCGCCGAGCGTCGATTCAACGCCAAAGGGCACCGGCATCGGACCGTTCCCTCGCGAGTGCACCTCACCGTCGAATGTACGGCGCGCCTCTGTCTCGAAGACACCATCCTCCAGAGTATACGCGAGGATCGACTCCGCCGCATTTATAAAGCAAACGTGCGATTTGAAAGGGCGTCGAATGGGGTTGGCGGGCGCGGATTACCGCGTTTCCGATGCGCTTGTCGGCCGCGACGGGCCGTTTCCCCGGGTTGGGAGTTCCCGCCTATCTTCGATATCCTACGCGCCTGGTGGGCTCGGCCCGACCTTCGTTTGGCGTTGGTGAGCGAAACGCGGACCGGTTGCCGGTGCCGCCGCCCGATACGCCCCCCCAAAACGCCGACGGCCGCCTCCGGGGTCTCGGATGGCGGTCGCCGTGGAAGACTGATTATCGTAGCCGGGTCTCTTGCCTATGCCCTCGGATGCGCGTCGTCGTAGGCGGCCTTTAACCGCGGCGTCGTCAGGTGTGTATAGATCTGTGTCGTCGATATCGACTGGTGCCCGAGAAGCTCCTGAACGCTCCGCAGGTCGGCGCCGTTGTTGAGCATGTGCGTGGCGAAGCTATGCCGCAAGGTATGCGGACTGATGCTTGGGTCCATGCCGCACTCGGCGAGATACTTGTCGAGTTTTCTGCGTACACTCCTCGTGCTGAGCCGCTGCCCGTGTTTATTGACGAAGAGGGCGTGTTGGTCGAACGTCGCCGCGCGGGCGTCGGCACGTCTCAAGTCGAGGTATCGCTTGAGTGACGTGATCGCGGTAGGACCGATCGGGGAGATTCGCTGCTTCTTGCCTTTGCCGCGCACCCGTATGGTCTGACGTTCGGAGTCGATGTCGCCGTAGTCGAGTTCGACGAGTTCGCTGACCCGTACGCCGGTCGAGTAGAGCACCTCGAGCATCGCGCGGTCGCGGGCGCCCAAAAGGGTGGTGTCGTCCGGCGTGCTGAGCAACCGGTTGACCTCCTCGACCTCGAGGAACTTAGGCAGTGCCTTTTCCTGTTTCGGCGTTCGAATGGTCGCAAGGGGGTGTTCCGACACATAACCGCGCCGTATGCAGAACTTGTAGAAGCTGCGAAGCGTTGCGAGTTTGCGGGCGACGGTCGACTTGGAATACGACTGCGTCGAGAGGAACGACAGGAACAACTTGATCCTGTCAACGGTAACCTCGCGGAGCTTCTGGCTGATGTCCGTTTCGGTCAGGACGGTCGCCCGATCGCCGGAAGCGAACGCACGTGAACCACCCGTCACCGAGGACACCGTGGACACCGTGGACACCGAAGGCGCGGAGGCCGCGGTGGTCGGTGTCGTCGGACGCGACCCACCCGAAGAACTAACGCGCCCCGCGGCGCGTGCATGGTCCCCAACCAGGAAGGCGGAGAACTGCGACAAGTCGGCCCCGTAGCACTTGGCTGTGTGAGGCGAGAAGTGCCGTTCGTACTTCAAGTAGTTGAGGAACTCATCAATCAAGGGGATTTCGGTCATGATCGCTAACTACGCTTCGGCGAATGCACCCACTTCGAGCATTGTTATCATTGGGATCCCGCTTCCGTTTCCGACCTTCGGGATCCGGTCTAAGTGGCGATCTGATCGAGCTCCGTCTCCAATCGTCGGCCCATTTGGTACGAAAGTACCGCGGCATCAAACCAATCGAAGTCGCTGCCGGTGTTACCAGCCAGCGACGCGAAGGCGTCGATGACCTGGGCCTCCTGCCCAGTCGTGTATCGGAAAATGAATCGCTCGTCTCCCTTAACGAGAGAAAGCTGGCGAATCACACTCATCGCTTATCGGCCTTCCCCGGCGTCGTGCCCACAGCGACCGCCTTCCGTGGCGGACCCAGCAACGTGAGAATCGTCTCGTGACAACAGAACCGGATGTAGTGCTGCTGGCTCACTACAAACTTCCTCCAGCCATACGGGCTATCGTCCGCGCCTCGCTCTTTGGCAAAGGCGCGAACGTCTTGCGCCACTGACTCATGGGAGGCGTCGAAAATGCGCTGAGTTTGCGCGATGAGTCCCCGCACCGACGGCTCCGCAGGCGAGCGCGCCAATTGAGCTTGGCGTGACAGAGCGACCGGATCCAAGCGCTCGCGGCGTGCCCCAGCGCGGTCGCCGTACAATTGGCTGGAGATCGATATGGTGGGTGGATCGTAGGGATCATACTCGGTCACCGCAAAAACGAGAATCGCGTCCGCCCCAAGGAGCCGCGTCAACTCGAGGGCATGCGTCGGCGACGCCACGCCCGCTGCCCCCTGGGCATCCAAGACGGCAAGAACCCGGTTTACCGGGATAACCTCGATACCTTCCGCATAGCCCAGTTCGCTCGCCATCAGGTCGGCAAACGTGTTCGGATCGAAATCGCTCGAACCGCTCTGGTTCAGCGCGGGGGCGACCGCAATCGTCATCGCCGCGACTCGCTCATTCGCGATCCGAACGGGTTCGATCACCCGCCTCCCACGGCAGCCGCTTGTTGCGAGTAACGACACCGCGACGAAAAACACCGCCGCGTACGTTCGGACGCGCGGGCGACGTCTACCGCCCGCCCATGTCGTCCCTGACACGAATGTCCGTCTGTGCCCGTCCATTGACACTCATGGATCCCCGCCCGGCGCCCTAGTTACACGGGCGTCGCGCGAACCTGTGTTTTCATCGACCATTGCGCAACGGGCCTTTTGCGTGAAACCCGTTCGTTTGCCGTATTCAAGGGCTTTCGCAACCGCTAACTTCCCACGATCCCGGTCCCGGTGCGATGATCCAGCCAAGGACTGGGCGATCGGAAACACGCCCCGTCCTCCTGGAAAGCCCGCTCTCGTGCCTCATTTGTCGTAGGCTCAGGGGCCGGTAATCGTCGCACCAAGCGTGTCGCGATCCCGACCGTCCGACGTTGTCTCCCGTCGGGCCGTGACACCGGCCGCGGGGCCTCCGGCCGCACCGCCCACCGCGGTTAGCGACCATACATTTTCCTCGCCAGCGCGACGCGTCGAGAAAAACATTCGACCGTCAGGGGCGAAAGCGGCCCCGTAATTCGGCGAGAATCCATCCGTGAGCCGCATCTGCGCCCCGCCGTCCGCGTCCATCACCCAGATATCGGACGCCGCGACCGGGCGACCGGCTTCTCCGGTCGCGTCTCCGTAGGGGCTGACCGACGTATACGCCACCCGCGACCCTCCGCGCTCCCAAGTGGGTTGGATGAGGGCCATGTTCGGACGCGACGCTAGCTCCGTCGGGTAACGCGGTTCTCCATCCACCAATGTAATCGTCCAGACGCTGAACAACCGGCTCCCGCGCTCTCTGGCGCGTTGGAACAGGACGACATTGCCCATGGGCGACCATTCCGGAAACAAGCCGTAGCCTATGAAACGCTTCGTGCCGCGCGCCGAGGCGTCGCGAATCCAGAGTTCCCACTGACCTCCGCGTTCGGGCAGACTGCAAAAGACGAGTTGGGTACCGTCGGGCGACCAACTCGGATGAACTTCATCCGACGCCGCGTGCGTGACCTGCATCGGCGGCCCACCGTCGACGCTGACGACCCAGATGTCCCAATTGCCCGAGCGATCGCTGGCGAACGCGACGCGCGTGCCGTTTGGACTGAATACGGGCTGAACGTCGGACGCCGGATCACTCGTAAGTTGTGTGACCGCGACACCGTCGATCGACTTGATATACAGGTCGGGCGTGAAATGGTGGCGCGTCGATGCGAACACGAGACGCTGGCCGGTGTGGTCAACGTGAGGATCGAAATCCGCACCCTCCTCCGTGAAGGAGTGCTGCCGAGCCGACAAATTTGCACGCGGGGCATAGGCGCTGTCGGTGTCCGGCAACTCGCCGAACATCGTTATATTGCGTTCGCGCGCGGTCGCGAGGACGACTGCCGGATCGGGTGACGCCTTGTCCCATTGAGACGGCGCGTTGCCCGAGTCTAGCCGCCCATCGGTCGCAGAGTCGGGATCACCCGACGCATCCGGTTGCGCCACCTCAGTGCCGGCGACCCAGGTGCCGACCCGCACCCGGAGCTCGGAGCAACCCGCCACAGGCCCCAGCCCGGCGAAGACGACAACCAGCCAACACACCCTTGATTTCCCGCCCGCACAGCCGATCATTGCATTGCCCACCTTCCGCGCAGGAGTTTCACCAGGCTGGTCCCGCGCCGTGCGGAAACGGCGCATGGTGCCTGAATCTCTGCTTTCATCGGTTGGGCAATTCGCACGGAACAGTTCCCCGCCCTTCCGGGCGTTTCGACGTGTCCGATAACCGATTGTGAGTATCGGTCGTGGCGGAGAACCCGCTTCAACGATGCCCCGCGCCGGTTTTGCGCGGCCGGCACGCGAAACTTGCCGATTCGAGCGGCGGATTCTCCGCCCCGGCTGTGCGGTACCGCTCGACGCTGATCGGTTCGCCTTCTTTGCCGGTAGTACCGATGGACTTCGGGGTTGGGATTTTGCTTCCGATCGG
>JADFHG010000503.1 GCA_022567365.1 Planctomycetota bacterium
ATAGGCCTCGCCCAACGAATTGCGCGCCGTCTCCGTAGCCTCGCGAGATAGGGACCATCCGGCCAACTCCCGCACCTGGGAAAGGCATCCGTCCTCGAGGGTCGTGGGGAAGCCCCAGACCGCAAGCTCGACGCCTTCTTCGGTCTGCGCAATGATATCGGCAAGGGCGTCCGAAACGACTTCGATCTTGGGTGTACACGCGTCTATGCAGTCCGCGTCGGCCGGCTCGCCCATGCTGTTCGAGGTATCGATGAGAATACCGATTCCTCCACGAAGCGTCGGTTGTGCGGTGTCGGCGACTCGGAGGTCGACGGTGCCGTCGGGCCAACTGGTTCCGATGAGACCACCGGAGCTGATGCTCGCGTTGCCCACTCCGACGGAATACGACGCAACCCCCGCGAGTCCGATCGGTTCCCGCTGCGACACGATTCGGCCGCGAAGACGCAGGGACCGCGGCGTGATGATTGAATCGATCGCGGCTTCGCCGTTCGGGGTACGCAGGCCCAGGATCGTTCTGGTCAATCCGTGTTTGGCGATGACGATCTCATATTCGTTGGCCGTATCGGTGGCTACGATTGTTTGAATCCCGACGGGTTGGCCGTCAATCGTGACCGTCATGCGCGAGTCTGAAAACTCGGTCAGCGTGACGGCGATCCAGTCCGATGCACCGCCCGTGTCCGTCGTGATGCGACATTCGGTTTCGACTCTGGACCGAATGCCGGCCGCGAGCGCCGGCGCGACCCACAGTGGCGATTCATAGAACGAGATGGTGGATGGGTCTTCGCCCCATTGCAGAATCCTCGGGTTGTATTCATCCAGCTCGGCGGTGGGACGATCGGTCGCGCCGCTCCCGATGAGCGATCCGGTCTCGTCGAACAGATGCCAATCGGATCGGTCTCTCTTTTCGTCGGTGCCGCTATCGACGTCGGTCTGTTCGAATCTCCGTGCAATGCCGCGGATGCGGAGCGACTCGCCGAGGTAGGTCGCGCTTCCTTGAATATGCGTGCCGGTGGGTGTCGCCAGTGCGAGCTGCGGGCTTTCGATATGCTCGATACGCGCGCGATAGTTGACGGCGGCGCCTTTGTCCATAATAAGCAGATCAATCGGCCAGCTTCGGTCGGCGCCCTCGCCGATCACGACCCCATCGACCGTCGTCAGGAGTTCGTCGAACGGTTCCTGCGCTATGATTTCCAATCGATCGATATCGTCGTCGTCCAATACCAGCAATAGAGCGTTGCCGATCAGCGTGACTTGGACGTTCGCGCCGGACGCTTCATCCAAGAACACGAGTGCCTCTTCCGTCACGCCTTCGTTTTCGAGCCGCGCCAGTGCGGACTCGAACATCTCGGCCCGACTGACCACGTCGTCCGCCTCCTCCTGGAAAAGTCCGGCGAAAATGTCGGGCACGACGACACCGGGCGACCCGGTCGATCGTTCGAGAACCGCGCCTTCGACCATGGCGTCGATATATCCCAGGGCGAAACTCGCGGCTACCGGATCGGTGCTCTCGCGAATTCGGCGCGAGTTGCTGAGGAGGTCGAAGCTTGGCGTGATGCCGTCGTGGCCGTCGTAGCGGCGTTCTTGTGCGGCAATGACAATGCGCGCGCCGTCGAAGAACGCCCCGCCGTCCAGCTCGGTGCCGTCAAACAGTTGCCAGGCCGCGTTGTCCGTTTCCATCGCGAGTTCGATCGCACGAAGGTAGAGCACCTCACCCGTCTCCGCATCGTCTTCGGCGAGATCGGCCAGCGCGTTTTCCACATCCAGGTATCGTTCGCTGACGACGTTGGCGCCAAACCAGATCGCGTATACGTCAACTCCGACGTCGGGCGACTGGTTCATAATCGTTGATGCGCCGTCGAAGAGGATCCGGGTGTATTCGATTGGATCTTGCGTGGGCCGCGTGTAGCGGAAGATGAGATCATGGCGATTGGCATCGCCGACGACGGCGCCGAATGATTCCTCTCGATCCCCGCGTCGACCGGTGCGGATGCGCAATCGAAGGCCTTCCGCATCCTCCACGTAGTCGGCAATGACGGGGGCGGAGGCGAGTTCCGCGAGTGTCCAGGTTCCGAGGGAGTGTTCGATGGGTTCGCATTCGACCGAGCTGAACACCGTTGGGCAGTACGATTCGACAATCTCGATTGCGTGAAACGACGCGGCGGGAATCGACGTCGGCCTGCCCCAATCGTCGGGAATGGGGCCTTCGTCGAATCGCGACGTTGGTACGTGCAGTGGTTCATTATCGACAAGCGCCTCGACCGTGCAGTCGTCTCCGCTTAGCGCGAAGCGATTGGCAATACCGGCAGCCGACAGCAACTCGCGCACGAGGCGACATCGATCCAGGTCGTTGCCCATGAATCCGGCAAGGACGCCGCTCGTCGCGCGCATGGCGCCGTCGTAGTCCTCGGGCAGGAGGGTTTCGCCCGGCCATGCAATTACCGCGGCATCGCCGCCCTTGGCGAGAAGCTGCTGTGCGAGGATTGTGATGTGGGGATCGATCTTTTCCGCAAGGGTGAAACCGGACGAATCACCGTTTGAATCACCCTGACCGTCACCGTTGCCGTTGCCGTCGGCGTTGTTTGGGTCACTATCGTTGCCGTCGGCGGGATTGCCCGAATCGGGCACACAGCCGATGGCAAGCACGGCGAACGAGAGAAGTAGTGTTACGAGCGGCGTTGCGAGACCGCGCAGGGTTGTGGAATGGATCATGTTATACCTATCTTCAAAGTGCTCGGTCTCCGCGACGTGCGAAATGCAAGAAGCCGGGCAACGACTGAACGACGAGTCTTGACGGTTTGCGCTTGAGACAACTGGACGTCTGTTGAAGGAACGCGATCGCGGTGGTGTTGGCCCACGGTATCGCGCGTTCAACGGCCGCCACGGGGGGCGGCCGCTACTTCTGGAGGAATCCGGCCGCGACTGCTACGTCTACTATTCCTT
>JADFHG010000504.1 GCA_022567365.1 Planctomycetota bacterium
CCAACCCGGTGGGCTTCGTTTGGTTCCCGGCGCTCGGGCACCTATAATAATCCGATCGACCGATGTGACCGAACGCGCGGTGTGCGCAACGAACACTCGCCGGCGGTGTTGTGCCGGGGTCGGTGTGCATCGGTTCTTGGTCAACAGGTAGTGGTATTTTCCTCAATGACGTCCCACGAAAACAATCGCAAGTATCGCCTCGGCGCGGTGTCGTATCTGAATGCGAAACCGCTTATTCAGGGGCTCGACGCTGAGCCGCGCATCGAACTCGTGCTCGACGTGCCCGCGCGTCTGCCGGCGATGCTCGATTCCGGCGAGGCGGATTGCGGGCTCATACCGGTCATCGATGTACTGCAACGCGACCAATCGTGGCGGATCCTCTCCGATGCCTGTATCGGCTGCGACGGGGAGACGCTCACCGTGCGCGTCTTCTCACGGATGCCGGCGGAAGAGGTCGGCTGTCTTCACGTTGACGGGGACTCGCACACGTCGGTCGCCCTCGCGCGGATCATCTGGCGAGAACATTTCGGCCGCGAGCTGATCGTCACCCCGTTCACCGGCGCCGAAAGGGTCGACGAGTGCGAAGCCGTCCTCCTCATCGGCGACAAGGTCGTCAACCACACGCTCCTCGACCATGAGATCGAGACGGACCTGGGGGCATGCTGGAAGTCGCTGACCGGGCTGCCGTTCGTGTTCGCGGTGTGGGCGGCCCCCGTGGGCGACGAACTCGAATGGCTCGCCGGGCGGCTGTCGAAGGCGCGGGACGCGGGCGTCGCATCGGCCGAGATGATTGCCGCGGACTATGGACCGGCGTTGGGATGGCCCGTGGCGATGGCCAAGCGATACTTGTCGCAACGCCTCAAATTCACCCTCGGACCGCGACAGCGCGAGGGCATGGCCCGTTTCGTCGAATTGGTCAAGAAACACGACATTGTAAGGACGACCGGGGAGCTGGTGTTCGAATGACAACCGCTATGACATCGACCGCGCCGCCGCGCGTGGGGCGCATCACACCGGACGAGGCGTTCGACGTGTACAACGATTGCACGTTGCACGAACTCGGGCGCCGGGCGCACGCCGTCGCCACGTCGCTCCATCCGCAGCCGTACCGGACGTACGTCGTCGATCGCAATATCAACTATGCGAACTACTGCACGGCAAAGTGCATCTTCTGCAACTTCAAGGCCGACCCGCCCGGTCTCGATACGGGAAGGAAGGATCTTCCCGACGGGTATATCCTGTCGTTCGAGGAAATTGGGCAAAAAATCGAGGAGCTGGTCGCGATTGGCGGGACACAGGTTCTGATGCAGGGCGGTCTCGTTCCGGCGGAGATGCTGCCCTTCGAGTGGTATCTCGATTTGCTTCGGTTCATCAAGCGCGAGTATCCCGGAATCCACACGCACGCATTCAGCCCGCCCGAGATCCACGCGTTTCACGAAATCTTCGGAATGAGCGTCCGCGATGTACTTTTGCGATTGCAAGATGCCGGGCTGGACACCGTTCCGGGCGGCGGGGGTGAGATCCTTGTGGATCGGGTTCGCCGAAAGATCGCACAGGGAAAGACGACCACCGATCAGTATCTCCACGTGATGCGTGAGGCCCACGGGATCGGCATGCGCACCAGCATCACGATGATGTTCGGCCACATCGAGACCGTGCGGGAGCGGATCGAGCATCTTGCCCGGATCCGCGACTTGCAGGACGAAACCGGCGGTTTCACCGCGTACATCAGTTGGACTTTTCAACCGGGCGATACGCCTCTCGGCCGCGTCCCGCAATACCCGCCGGATTACGCCGGGCTCAACGACGGCGCGCACCTGATGCTCGCCGATGCGGACGAATACCTCCGGATGACCGCGCTGGCCCGTGTCTTCCTCGACAACATCTCGAACATGCAGTCGAGTTGGGTGACCCAGGGTGTAAAAATTGGGCAACTCGCCCTCTTTTTCGGATGCAACGATATGGGCTCGGTCATGATGGAGGAGAACGTCGTGTCGGCGGCCGGAACGACGTATCATCTTACGGAGCAAGAGATTAGAGACGCGATCGCGGGCGCGGGATGGGTTCCGGCGAAGCGAAATTGCTACTACGAACTCGTCGACACCGCCGACGCCGCTCCCACTTGCGGTGACTGAATGTCGTCCGGACTCGTCGATGACGCTCCCGTGTCGAGCGCAAAGTACGCCTGTCGAAACGCGGGCGCCAACAGGTGGATTCGGGCGATACACTTTGATCCGAGTTTTCGGTTTCCATAGCGGCTTCGTAGCGGTTACAATACGCGCGGCCGGAACGTGCCGCTTGCTCTGGCGCGTACCGGTGTGGTCATGGAGGAACCTACTGCGTCGTCGGGCGGTCTGTTTGGGTGAACCAATCGGTCGTAATCGAGCCTGGTGCGGATTGCTTCGCCGCGTTCCGGCGAGCTTGTCCCGGTCCTTCGGCCATTGCACCCGGCATCGCCCTTCCCTCGAATGCGCGGTGGGTGGGAAGTGGGAAGGAAACAACGTGGCACTCCGGTCGGGGGGGTGAACCCGGAGCAGGCGTAGTCCATGGAAGTACCGGACGCGATCTGGAGCCGGGCTCGCGGCGACCTAGTCATTCGCACGGAGAAGGGCGAGGAGGACGTGTTTCTCTGGGAACACGCTGCGCGCGTTGCGCGGACCGCTGAGTACGTCTCCGCGCTCCCCGTCGTCGCCTCTGAAAATCCCGATCCCATCGCCGTGTGCGCCGCCGCGCTTTATCACGATTTCGCATGGGCAGCAGCGTTCCAAAAGGGAGCATTCCAACGGATCGAAATCCTGACCACGTCCATATCCCGCGCGCAGCGTGAGCTATCGGTTACGATGCTCGAGGAGCGGCTGTCCGACATACTGCCAGGCGATTCCCTTGCCCGGGCCGCCGAGGCCATCCGAACCGTT
>JADFHG010000025.1 GCA_022567365.1 Planctomycetota bacterium
CCTTCTTGTACGATGACGCGGGCGTGGGCTACATAGACCCGGCCACGCTGACGGAAGCCGAGCGGGCGTTGCTCACGGTGGCCAAGTTCAACTATCAGTTCGTCAGCGCCGACGGCAGCAGCGGAGTACACAACCCGACGTACGCCAGAGAGTTGCTGGACATCGCGAAGACGATTCTCGCCAACCTTGTCGACGGCGGTTGATGGTCGGTTTGCGCGTTTCTGAGTCCGCGAATGCGAGACTGCCCAAGCGGCAGGCCAGTAGCGCGAGCGCCCGCGCGGATTTGGCCCTGCGGCTCTGTTGCGCAAGGGCGGTAGATGGCCCGCGAATCGTCCCCATGGGTAGTGGGCCGTGCGGTCTCTTTGGCTACCGGTGCGGCGTGCCGTCGGATAGATCGCGCCGCTGCTGATACACCTAAGCTGGCGCGCGAGTGCTATGGGTCTGCGGTAGAACGCGACGGTGGTGTTGTCGGCCCACGTTCATTGGGTGTCTAACCGCGGGGAGCCTGGGCTTGGCGGGTGCCTGGTCCTCCCGATCGGCAGGGTCGCCGAATCTGTCATGCGCCAACCATCCGCGCGCCGCAGAATTGCGGTTGTCTCGCCTCGTCTCGTGCATACAATCGCCCGGCTCTGCACGTACACGTGTCTCACGAACGGGACACCGACTCGCTTGGGCACGGGGATCGCGCGTCAAGTCGAGCGCGTGGCTGTCTTCGCGTGCGGAGCGCTGTACGCCTACAAACGGGAGCCGAGGATCCAATGCCGAATGCACCGAAGCCGACGTTGTTGCAGACGATCCGGCTGATCGGTGGAATCTGCGCCGTCATTTCCATTCTGGCGATCGGTACATCCGTGCTCGCGGAGATGTTCTCACAGCCCGATACGCCGGCCGCAGATTCCGCGGTGTATGTCACCCTGCTTTGTGTATTCGTGGGTAGTGTCGCATTGTCGCTTGGATGCGGAATCGTTATCAGCCGTAGGGGCGTTGACGTTCGCCTTTGGTACTTCGGTCTCGAACGATTGGCTCTTGTACAACGGATATTCGACTTCGACGGGCGCGATGCGACGCCCACCGCAGCGCCGACTCCGCTCGAGCCGGCTCCCCCCGCGGCGAAGACGAGCCACGAATCCGGCAGCCGGTCGATCATGGCGAATCGGGGCTGGTCGCCCGAGGTCGGCGACCGCCGCCGTGCGTACGCGCCAAAACACGCCCCGCTCTGGAACAACGTCGTCACGATCAGCGGCATGTTTCTTGCGGTGGTGGCGCTCATCCTGGTGACGACGTTCGGACTGTTCAGCATCGTGTCTCCCAGGAACAACCCGTACGTCGACGTCGCCGGCTATCTGGTCCTCCCCGGTGCCCTGGTATGCGGTTTGTTCCTCATGCCCGTCGGCATCTTGTTCAAGAGCTGGCGGATCCGTCGTCGCGATCCGACGCAACGGCTGGCGTTTCAAATCCCGCGCATCGACCTGAGCGATCCCATGCAGCGGCGCGTCGTCAAGGTCGTGGTCGCCGCCACTTTCGTCATGCTTCCGGTCATCGGGGTAAGCTCGTATCACGGCTACCATTACACGGATTCCACGGATTTTTGTGCCAAAGCGTGTCATGCCGTCATGGCGCCGCAGGCCACGGCGTATGCCCACTCCGCACATGCCCGCGTCGCGTGCGCGGAATGCCACGTCGGCTCCGGGGCGAGCTGGTTCATCAAATCGAAGCTCTCCGGCACGCGGCAGATCCTCGCGATCTTGAACGACAGCTACTCCAGGCCGATTCCGCCGGCGATCACCTCGCTTCGCCCTTCGAGGGATACCTGTGAACAGTGTCATTGGCCTGATAAGTTCTTCGGCGCGCAGCTCAAGGTCATCGAACACTACTTGCCCGACGAGGAGAACTCGCGGCGCCCAGTCAGGATGCTGATCAAGACCGGCGGCGGCGCCTCGCCCACCGGACGAGCCGAGGGTATTCACAAACACATGACGCTCGAGGGGCAAATCGAGTACATCGCGACCGACGATCGACTTCAAACGATTCCGTGGGTCAAATGGACGACGATCACCGGCCAAGAGCTGATCTATCGCTCCGACGGAAGACCAAGCAGCGATCCCAAACCCGAGGGCGAAACGCGCCGACTCGATTGCATGGATTGCCACAACAGGCCCGCGCACAAGTTTTGCCCCCCCCAGGAGTCCGTCGATCGGCATTTGGCCGCGGGACGAATCGAAACGACGCTGCCATTCATCAAACGCGAAGCCGTGAACGCCCTGATCCAGGAATACGACAGCGTCGAGACCGCCGAGGCGCGCATTGGAACCGCGATCGAGGAGTTCTACCGGAAACACTACCCCGACATCGCGGAGACCAGGCGTGCGTCCATCCATCAGGCCGTCGATGTCGTTCGTGAGATCTACCGGCGGAGCTTCTTTCCGGACATGAAAGTCGATTGGCGGACTTATCCCGACAACATCGGTCACCTGATTTCGCCCGGCTGCTTCCGATGCCACGCCGGCGACCACGTGAATCAGCACGGAGAGTCGATCAGCCATGGCTGCGACATCTGCCACGATTTCCTCACGCCCGTGGATAGCGAAACGGGCACGGCGTCCTTCTCACAGGGCGAGTTTGTACACTCGTACGACCTTGCGGGTCCGCACGCCGACCTCCAATGCCACCTATGCCACACCGGGGGCCGATCACCCGTGCCGGATTGTGCGGGTTGCCATTCGCAGGTGGCCGCCTTCCTCGGAGGATCGCTCGCGGGGTTCGAGGGGATGAACCTCCCCGCGGACGCGATGGTCGCCATGGTCACCTGCGACGCCTGCCACGATCTCGAGCAGCCCCAAACACTTGAATCGATCGACGCGGCATGCATGGACTGCCACGAAGACGAAGAAGAGCGGTTCGAGGGGATGCTGGCGTCTTGGAGCGCGGAAGTGGAACGACTGATTCAAAGCGCCGAAGCACACACCGACGCCGCCGGCCGGCAACGCCTTCAGACGCTTCGCCGCGCCGGCCCGCTACACAACATCGAGGCGACGCGGCTTATCGTACGCTCGTTGATGGGTGAAGAGGGGCGCAAAGGAACGCCCGGGCCATAGCAGGCTGTTGGCCGACGTGGACGCAAAGGGCGGATCGACGCTACGCGTGCCGCTTAGGAAGTTGTCAGTGAGGCAGTCGTCAGTGGTTCGTTTCCCAAAACTGAAAACTGAGAACTGACAACTGAAGACTGTAAACTGAAAACTCCCCAACCACGCCGCCCGACAATCCTCGCATTCATTTCGGCGGCGATGGGGTCAGCCGATCAGACGCTCGAGGATTTGGACGGCGTTTAGTGCTGCACCCTTTCGCAACTGATCACCGCAGACGAACATCTCGATCCCCCGCCCTTCCGGTTGGCTGAGGTCGCCGCGGATTCTCCCGACCAACACGTCGTCTTTTCCCGATGCGTCGATCGGCATCGGAAAACGACCGCCCTCGACGTCGTCCACGATCTTCACGCCCGGTGCATCGGCAAGAATCTCGCGGACCTCCTCCGCCGTTATCGGACGGGAGAAAGTGAGGTTGATCGACTCGCTGTGCGCGCGGAGCACCGGCACTCGTATGCAGGTGGCCGTGATTGCGAGCGCCCCCTCATGGAAGATCTTCCTCGTCTCGTCGATCATCTTCCGCTCTTCGGTGTTGTAGCCGTCGGATCCGATCGGGGTGTTGTGCGAGAATAGATTGAACGCGATCGGGTGTGGGAATATGCTCGGCGAGATCGGCCGTCCTTCGAGTTGCGCGGCCGTCTGCGTCCTGAGTTCCGCCATCGCGGCCGCCCCCGCCCCGCTCGCGGCCTGATAGGTGCTGACGACGATCCGCCGCACCGGGTTGACCTTGTGCAGGGGCCAGACGGCCATATTCATGACGATCGTCGAGCAGTTCGGGTTGGCGATGATCCCGGAATGTTCCCGCAGGTCTTGCGGATTGATCTCGGGAATGACCAGGGGTACGTCGGGCTGCATTCGAAAGGTCGAGGAATTGTCGATGACGACGGCGCCCGCCTCGGCCGCGATCGGCGCGAAGGTCCGGCTCCTCTCGCCCCCGGCGCTGAATATCGCGTAATCGACTCCCTCGAAGCTCCGCACGTCAAGTGCCTTGACCTCGATCTCCCGCCCGCCGACGCGCAACCGCCGCCCTCGACTCCGGGCAGACGCCAACAGGGAGATTCGCCAATCCGAGAGACCGCGCTCGTCGACAATGCGACAAAGCTCCGTGCCGACGGCTCCCGTCGCTCCGACAATCGCCAAGTGTGGGTTCATAAGCGGTATGGTACGCGGCGCGGCGGCGATGGGGCAATCGTGTTGGCGAGCTACGGTAAGAAAGCGTGATTCGGTCGAACCAACTCGTGTGGCAGGGTAGATATTAGCAAGTCGCTCCGGAAGGGGCAATCGGCGGGTTTTTCGAGACCAATGAATCCCGCCAACCTCCTGTCACAGAGCAACTTAAAAGCGACGGAAGCCCCCTTGACCGGGCGGTCGAGGTTGCTAGACTGCTCGCCCCTCGCGGCACGGCGCGGTCCTGCCGGTGGGACGGCGGATGCGCACGGCGCCGCGCGGCGTTTTCCGGGCGCGAGGACGCCCGTCGAGCGGCAGGCATGACCTCCAAGAAGTCGGACGGTCGCGAATTCTACAAGTACGCCGGTGTTGGTTTTGAATTCGCCGGCGTCCTGGGGGTGTGCCTCTACCTTGGGTACCTTGCCGACGAGCGGTGGGACAGCGAGCCATGGGGGCTCCTCATCGGTGCCGGGATCGGATTGGCGGGCGGGATATACCTCCTGATCAAGGAGGGCAACCGCATGATGCGGGAGCTGGACTCGCCGCCGCACCAGGATGGACAACCCCCGGAGCGACGCGATTGAAAGGCTTGGTGGTGCTGTCCGTGGTGGTCGTGGCGGTCGTGACCGCGTGCGGATGGCAGATCGGTGTTTGGCGGGAAAGCCCGATCGACGTTGGCTTGGTCGCTTTCTGTGCGGCGGTGAACCTCGTCGCGTGCTGGCTGTCGTTTCTCCTGATCGTGGTGGTCCGTCGTACGAACCCGGACTACCTGATGCAGGCGGCCCTCGCGGGAATCTTGGTCCGCATGATGATCGCGGGTAGCGCGACGATGATCGCGTTGAGTTTCGGGCCTTGGCCTTCTTCGCCATTGTCGATTTGGATGATTGTCTTCTATTTGGCACTGCTGATTGTGGAAACGATGTCGGCAATCAAGGCCCAGAAACTACCGCCGACTGAACGGAGCGAAACCGTCGTTCGATGATCTTGATCGAGAACATGTTGGCCGCCACGGATCCGATGCAGCATGTGATTCCGCACACGCTGTTTCACGTCGGACCAATGGCGTTCACGAACCACATGCTCATGTTGCTGGTCGCCGCGGCGCTCTTGGCGGTGGGGTTCCCGCTCATGGCCAGAAACTACCCGATGGTTCCGTCGGGTGTGCGTAATCTGGTCGAGTCTTTGATGGTCTTCATCCGCAATGAGGTGGCCAAACCATCGCTTCATGAGCACACCGATCGGTTCATGCCGTTCATTTGGACGGTGTTCTTCTTCATCCTCGTGAACAACCTCCTCGGTCTCGTCCCGCTCGACCCGTTGTCCGTGCTCATCCTCGGTCGTGGTCACATTGTGGGACCGGCCACAGCCGGTATGTCGGTTACGGCGGGACTGGCCCTGGTGTCGTTCTTCGTCATTCACGTGGCCGGCATTCGCGAGCAGATCGCGCACCAGCGGCACCACGGCCGAAGCGGAGGCTCCGCCGTGTTGATGGGAATCGTGATGTACTTCCACGGTCTGGTTCCGGCGATTCCCGGAATCCTCGGAGTCATTCTTTTCGTACCGTTTCTCGGGTTGGAATTACTCGGGGCCGCCGTAAAGCCGTTTGCGCTGTGCATTCGGTTGTTCGCGAACATGTTGGCCGGGCACGTCGTGCTCGCCTCGCTGCTCGTCCTTGCACCGGCGATTCACAACATCGCCGATCTCGGACTTTCGGTTCCTGTGATCCTGGGGTGTGCCGCGCTGAGCTGTCTCGAGCTCTTCGTCGCGTTCCTTCAGGCGTATATCTTTACGTTCCTCACGTGTATGTTTATTGGCGCGGCGGTCAGTCCTCAGCACTGATCGCGAAACTTGAACCAGTTGCCTGAATTCGACAAGAGAAGTTGGAGAAATGTGCGATGGGAATGCTCCCGGTACTAGCAACGATGTTTACGGATGGTCAAGGCCTTGCCTTGCTCGGCGCGGGCCTGGGCGCGGGAATCACGACGCTCGGCGCCGCGAAGGGAATCGGAATGCTGGCGGGCTCCGCGGTGGAGAGCCAGGCTCGCCAGCCCGAGGCCGGTGATCGGATCTTCACGTCGATGATCATCGCCGCCGCCCTGATCGAGGGCTTCACGTTTTTTGCCTTGATTATCTGCTTCCAAATCGGAAGCAAGCTCGTCGAGGCCATCACCGCGGCCGGTGCGGCGGCCCACGGCTAGAACCGACGTCGGAGGTCGCACAGTGCGAACGCTAACGAAAATGTGCGCGCCGGTCTTCTTGGTTGGGCTCTGCGTACAGTCGCAGGCCCTGGCCCAGGCGGAGCACGGCAGCGCGAACCCCGTGCAGGTGGATCCCTGGCAGGCCGGATTTGCCATCGCCGTCTTCGTGCTGCTCCTGATCATTCTCAGCAGCTTTGCGTTCAAGCCGATTCTCGGCGCGCTCCAAAAACGCGAAGACTTCATTCGCGATTCGCTCGAGCAGGCGAAAAAGGACCGCGAATCCGCCGAGCAGCGCCTAAAGGACTACGAGCAAAAGCTCAACGAGGCGCGGGCCGAAGCAACGGCAATCGTCGATGAAGGTCGGCGCGACGCCGAGGTCGTCAGGAAGAAGATCGCCGATGAAGCCGAGAAGGACGCGACGGCCATGGTCGAGCGGGCGAAACGAGAAATCGGTATCGCCACCGAAACGGCCGTCAAAGAGGTCTTCGCCATGAGCGCCCGGCTCGCGACCGATGCCGCGTCGCGGATCATCCGCAAGGAACTCAACCCGGCGGATCACGAGCGGCTCGTCGCTGAATCGATCGAAGAATTGGACAAACTGAGCCTAAACTGAACCGACGCACGCATCGATCATGCCCACCAGTAGAGACAAGGAAATGGCACTCGCGCGGGTCTATGCCAAGGCCATGATCGAATTGGCCAAAGCGCAGGACGCGACGGACGACCTGCTCGACGAGCTGCGCGAATTCGCCGCGTTTCTCGACGCGAATGCCGATTTCGACGCGTTCCTGGCGAGCCCGACCGTCGATGCCGAAGCGCGCCGCGCGGCGATCGAGAAGCTCTTTCGCGGTAGAGCCAGCGAGCTGTTCGTCGATTCGCTCCAGGTGCTCAATGCAAAAGGGCGGCTCGCAATCGCCCGGTCCGTTGTCGAAGCGTATCGACTCGAACACGAGGAGCTTCACGGTCGCGTCGACGTCTACGTCCGGACGGCCACGCCCCTCAGCGACGAACTCCGTATGCGCCTCCAGGCGTCCGCGACCAGGTTCGCCGGCAAGGAGGCCGACCTGATTGAAAGCGTCGATGAATCACTCATCGGGGGCATGATCGTTCAGGTCGGAGACCGGAAGATCGACAGAAGTGTGGCCATCGGGCTGCGGCGCTTGCGCGACGCGCTGTTCGCGCGGGCCTCGGCCGAGATTCACAGTGGTAAGGAATACGTAGTGGGTGCGGCGGAGTCGCAATAGAGGATTCGGGGGGCGGCGAAGTGCGTTCGCGCTGCGCTACGAGCCCGCAACCCCCTATTGGACAATCAACGCCGGCGACCACGCGGAAGGCAGATTGATGAAATTCAAAGTCGACGAAATCTCGTCGGTGATCAGCGAAGAAATCCGACAATACAAGACCGAGGTCGACGTGGCCGAGGTCGGCAAGGTGCTCGAGCTCGGCGACGGCATCGCCCGGGTGTACGGCCTGAGCAACGCCATGTCCAGCGAGCAACTCGTCTTCGCGAACGGCGCGACGGGCCAGGTGTTCAACCTCGAGGAAAACTCCGTCGGCGTCGTCATTTTCGGTGACTACCTCGGGATCAAAGAAGGCGACGAGGTCAAACGGACCGGCGAGCTGCTCAGCATTCCATGCGGAGAGAAGTTGATCGGGCGCGTCGTCGACCCGGTCGGCCGACCCCTCGACGGGCTCGGCGCGATCGAGACGCCCCACCGTCGCCCGCTCGAGTTCAAGGCCCCGGGCATCGCCCTGCGCCAGCCCGTCACCGAGCCGCTCCAAACCGGCATCAAGGCCATCGACAGCATGACCCCCATCGGACGGGGTCAGCGCGAACTCATCATCGGCGACAGGAAAACCGGCAAGACCGCGATCGCGATCGATACCATCATCAACCAAAAGGGCACCGACGTAATCTGTATCTACGTCGCCATCGGTCAAAAGGAATCGACCGTCGTCAGCGTCATCGAAAAACTCCGCGAAACGGGCGCGATGGACTATACCATCGTCGTCTCCGCCTCCGCGGCGGACCCCGCACCCCTTCAATACATCGCGCCGTACGCCGGTGCGGCCATGGCCGAGTACTTCATGTACAAAGACGGCCGGGCGACACTTTGCGTCTATGACGACTTGAGCAAGCAGGCTCAATCCTATCGCCAGCTTTCGCTCCTCCTTCGCCGCCCGCCGGGTCGCGAGGCCTATCCGGGCGACGTCTTCTACCTTCACTCGCGTTTGCTCGAACGGAGCGTCAAGCTGCGCGAAGAATACGCCGTTGTGCCGAAGAATACGCCGGACAGTTCGATTGATCGCAGCATCGCAAAGATCCATCCCGACGGACTCAAGGCAAAAAAGGAGCACCGGCCGAGCGACGCCGAAGGTCTATACCATCGCCCCGAAGGGCTCGAAACGGCCAAGGCGTGGCTCGATTCGCTTTCGGACAAGGGCAACTATCGCGTGCACAGGTTCCCCGACAGCGGCGGATCGATGACGGCCCTTCCGATCATCGAGACGCTCGAAGGCGAGGTGGCGGCCTACATCCCGACAAACGTGATCTCGATTACCGACGGTCAGATCTACCTCGAGCCCGACCTCTTCTTCGCGGGGGTGCGCCCGGCCGTCAACGTCGGCATCAGCGTCTCGCGCGTCGGGGGCAACGCCCAACGCAAGGCGATGAAGTCGGTCGCCGGCTCCTTGCGCCTTGACCTGGCTTCGTTCCGCGAGCTCGAGGCGTTCGCCCAACTCGGCACCGAACTCGACGTGGCGACGCAGCGCCAGCTCGACCGCGGCGCCCGCATGGTCGAATTGCTCAAGCAGCCACAATACCAACCGTTCGACGTGAACGATCAGATTCTCAGCATCTTTGCCGGCTCGAAGGGCTTCCTCGACGACATACCGATCAACAAGGTGGCTTCGTTCGAAGCCGGATTGCTAAAGACTTTTCGGGACGAGTTCCCGGAGGTGATCGAGGAACTGGACAAGACCGGCGAGATCTCGGACGAGTTGGGCGGCAAGATCGCCAAGATCGTTACCGATTTCAAGACGAGGTTCGTTGCAGGGTAGCACCGTGTTTCATATGTCCTACGACTATGATTCTCCCCCGAGCCGCGGGCTTCAGCCCGCGCGGTGCTACGAGTTTTCGTACCCCTTGTCGGTCCTTGCGACTCCGCGCAGGCTGAAGCCTGCGGCTCAGGTAGTCGCGGGATTTGTGAGCCACGATACTGGGCGTTTGGTGATCCAGACCCGAGGTTGCGAGATGAGGCAAATACGTTCCAGGTCTACCGGAATGCAGCGGTAAGCCATGGCCAACAAACGAGTACTGGTCAAACGACGCAAAGCGGTTCGCAACATCCGCAAGATCACGCGGACGATGCAGCTCATCGCCACCGCGCGCTTCCAGGCGGCGATGGCGCGGGCCACCGCGAGCAAACCGTACGCCGAGAAGCTCGCCGAGCTTGTCGCGGATCTTTCGGAATCGGCGGAGCAGATAAGCCACCCGCTCATGGAAACCCATGAGGACGTCAAGCGATCGATCCTGCTCATCATTACCAGCATGCGCGGTCTCTGCGGGGGATACAATGCGGGCGTGCTCCGCACGGCGATAGGCCATTTGGATTCCCAAGAGAACAAGGGCGTCGAATCGGACGTCCACATGGTCGGCAAGAAGGGCGTCGGCTATTTCCGCTTCTTGAAGCGGTCCATGGCCGAGCAAATTACGCACATTGGCGAGGTGCCCAGTTTCGAGGACACCGAGCCGATCGCGAACGGGTTCATGGACCGTTTCTCCAAGGGCGAGGTTGCTTCGGTGCACGTCGCCCATATGCGGTTCCTCTCCGCCGGCCGGCAGCGGCCCGCAGTCATCCAGCTCCTGCCGCTCGTTCAGGAACCGTCGGCGGACGCAGACGCAGCCGCGCCAAAGGGACCGAAGGCCGATTTCGAGTTCTCGCCCGAACCGGCCGAGCTGCTCGGCGATCTGCTCCCGGCGACCGTGCGGGTACGACTTTTGCAGTGTTTTAACGACGCGACGGTCAGCGAGCATATCGCCCGCATGGTCGCGATGAAGGCGGCGACGGACGCCGCCGAAGACATGATCACGATGCTCTCGCGCAAATACAATCGGGCGCGGCAGACGCAGATCACGATGGAACTCCTTGATATCGTAGGTGGCGCGGACGCGCTCTCGTAGACGCAATACAAGCGAACGAAACAGGAATAGGAAGAAGGACAATGCCGGAAAACAACACCGGGAAAGTCACACAGGTCATCGGATCGACGCTCGACGCGGAGTTCGCCGAGGACAAGCTCCCGGCGATCTACAACGCGCTCCAGGTCGAAGTCGAGCGAACGGTGCTCGGCAAAACGACGAAGGAGAGGCTCTGGTGCGAAGTGGCGCAACACTTGGGCGGCGGAAGAATTCGGGCGGTCGCGCTCGACTCCACCGACGGCCTGCAGCGCGGTGCCCCCATCATCGACACAGGCAGCCCGATCACCGTACCCGTGGGTGAAGAGACGCTCGGACGCGTCTTCAACCTCGTCGGCGACCCGATCGACGGTCGGGGTCCCATCGAGGTCAAACAGCGGCGCCCGATTCACAGGAAACCGCCCGCCCTCGCGGACTTGACGCCCAAGACCGAGCTGTTCGAAACGGGGATCAAGGTCATCGACCTTCTCTGTCCGCTGGTCCGAGGCGGAAAGGCCGGGCTGTTCGGCGGAGCGGGCGTCGGCAAGACCGTGATCATCCAGGAACTGATCGCCCGACTCGCCCGTTTCCACAGCGGTTTCTCCTGCTTCGCGGGCGTCGGCGAACGAACACGCGAGGGCAACGACCTCTGGCTCGAGATGCAGGATGCGAAAATCGGCGATACCGGCAAGAGCGTGCTCGACCAGACGGTCATGGTCTTCGGACAGATGAACGAACCGCCGGGTGCCAGGCTCCGAGTCGCCCTTTCCGCGCTGACGATGGCCGAGTACTTTCGCGACCAAACCGGTGCCGACACGCTCCTTTTCATCGACAACATCTTCCGCTTCTCGCAGGCGGGCGCCGAGGTGTCGGCCCTTCTCGGGCGGATGCCATCCGCGGTCGGATACCAGCCGACGCTCGGGACGGAAATGGGCGAGCTCCAGGAACGAATCACCTCGACGAAGAAGGGCGCGGTCACCAGTATCCAGGCGATCTACGTGCCGGCCGACGACTATACCGACCCCGCGCCCGCAACGGCGTTTACCCACCTCGACAGCACGGTGAACCTCGAGCGGGGCATCGCGGAAAAGGGCATCTATCCGGCGGTCGATCCGCTCGCCTCGAGCAGCCGGATCATGGCGCCCGAATACGTCGGCGAGGAGCACTACTCCGTAGCCCGGCGCGTGCAGCAAATCCTTCAACGCTATAAGGATCTGCAAGACATCATCGCCATTCTCGGTGTCGACGAGCTTAGCGAGGATGACAAACTCATCGTCGCCCGTGCCCGCAAGATCGAGCGGTTCCTTTCACAGCCGTTCTTCGTGGCGGAGCAATTCACCGGGATCGCCGGGGTTTTCACCTCGCGCGAGGATACGATTCGCTCGTTCAACGAATTGTGCGACGGCAAGTGGGACCACCTGCCGGAGCAGGCGTTCATGTACATCGGTGGGATCGAAGACGCGGCCGTGAAGGCGGAGAAGCTGGCGAAGGAAGGCTGATTCGACGGGCGGACTGCGCTTCCAAGTTCGCCGCACGGCGGGCGGCGGTGGGGCAGCCAATCGAGGTGCTTAGTAGCCCGTTCAAAAACAGGATATTTTGTGGGACCGACTTTCCAGTCGGTCGTTTTCGGCACCCCAGCGGCGTTTGACCGACTAGAAAGTCGGTCCCACAGGCTTTTTCAACGGGCTGTTAGCACATGGCAAGAACCGACACGTTTCATTGCAGCGTCATCACGCCGGGACGCCCGGTCCTCGAATGCGAAGCGACCGCACTGGTCTTTCCCGCCCACGACGGCGAAATGGGCATATTGCGGGATCGCGCCCCCATAACCTGCAAGCTCGGAATCGGCGCCCTTCGCGTCGAAGCGACGGACAAGACCCACACGTTCTTCATCGACCGCGGTTTCGCTCAGGTCGTCGACAACAAAGTTACCATCCTCACCGAACAGGCCAAACGCCCGGAAGAGATCGACGCCGACGCAGCGCGGACCGCGCTCGACGCGGCCCATGAAATGAAGATCACCGATGATGCCTCGTTCGTCGCACGCTCCGACGCCATCCGCCGGGCCGAAAAGCAAATCGCCATGACCCGCGGCGCGTAGCAGCCTGTTGAATAGCAACCCGTTTTGTGGGACCGACTTTCCAGTCGGTCGTTTTCGGCCCTGCCGATTCGACGACGGGTTCGTCATTCCGCCCCCAGATTCCCACAATCGCATCGAATTCCGAGTCCGGTTGACAAACCGTGTCACTTTGTGCGAGAATGGCGCACCGATCCCGGGCACTGTTGCGAAAGCGCGTGCGCCGAGAGGCAACCGAATCGCGACCGGACCGGGATGGCCGCCCGAAGAGCTGTTAGCGTCTGTGCTTGGGTGAAGGGCAGCCTGTCCGCATCTACTCGGTCCTAACGGTCGCGGCCACCCGCGCGGGCGCGGTCCACGTCCATCCTTCAAAAGGAGCAGACCAATGTTCGCACGAAAACCATCCAATGCCATGCTAGTGACCCTCTGCGCGGCTGTTGCGGCGGCGACGGCGATCGACGCGGCCGGGCAGATCCACCTTGCCCAATTCCAGGCCGACGATCCGATGTTGGGGGACGGCTTCGGAAGATCGGTAGCCATCGACGGTGACTTGATCGCCGTTGGCGTGCCCAGCAGCCCCGCAGCCTACGCCTTAAGTTTACCCACATTTTGTGACTCCCATGGCGGCCGCTCCGTCCACCATACTCTGGAGTTTCATCCACCCTCGCCATAGGACCAGCCACCCGGGGAGATGGTCGTGCTTTCGATTTTGGTG
>JADFHG010000505.1 GCA_022567365.1 Planctomycetota bacterium
GCCGTCGCGCTGTTTGCGGTGTATTCGGCGGGCATGGCTGCGTTTCCGCTGCACCCCAACCTCACGAAGGCGGAGTTGCTCACCGCCGCGAGGCGTTCGTCCGCGGTCGTGATCATCGGCACCGGCACCGGCACCGGCGCCGGTGAGGTAATCGCCGCGCTCGACAGCATGGGTGTGGCTCGAATTGCGTGTGATCCGGTTTCCGAGGTCAGGGCGGAGTCGCCGCTCGCACCGGCGCCCCGCGCGTCCTCCGACGAATCGCCGGTGCCCCGCGAATGGTCCGCGACGGCCTCGCTCCTTCTGCAAAGCTCGGGCACGACCGGGCCGCCGAAGATCGTCCGACGAAGTGCGGCCGCGATCGACGCGGTGGCGGTCAACGTGGCGAATTGCGTTGGTCTATCGCCAAGCGATCGTGTGTTGGGTGTTATCCCCGTGTGCCACGCCTACGGTATTGAAAACTGCCTGATGTCGCCGCTGCTCGCGGGAAGCGCCGTACACCTGAGCAACGGATTCGACGTGCCGCTCGTCATGGAGCAGGTGACACGTTCGGGCATCACCGTACTACCGGGAACGGCGTTTCTCTTCGAGATGCTGGCTCAGCGCGCCGAGAAGCCCGCGCGCGTGCCCGACCTGCGCTGCGCGTACTCGGCCGGCTCACAGTTGCCGCGGAGCGTTTTCGATGCGTTCCACGACCGGTTCGGCGTCCCGATCGGGCAACTGTACGGCATGACCGAGGTGGGTTCGATTACCTTCAACGACCCCGGCGCCGACGGGTTCGACCCAGAGAGCTGCGGTCCGGGGATGGCGGGCGTCACGTTCAGGATCGTCGATCCGGCGACACAGCGCGTGGATCAACCGTTGCCCGCCGATACCGAGGGCGAGGTCGCCGTTCGGGCGTCGTCGATGTTGTGCGAATACGTCGATGACGACGCATCCCCGTTCGTGGACGGGTTCGTCATGACCGGCGACCTCGGGCGTCTTGGCGCTCGCGGGCATCTTACGATCACGGGACGACTCAAGCTGCTCATCGACGTCGGCGCCTCGAAGGTCAACCCGATCGAGGTAGAGCAGACGCTCGCGGGGCACCGCGCCGTCAAAGAGGCGATCATCGTACCCGTGCGCGTGACCGATACGCTCGTGCGCCTCAAGGCCGTGGTGGTGCGGGCCCTCGATCCGGCGACCGGGCGGGCCGTGCACGTGGAGCCCGATGAGCTGCGGCGCTATGTACGCGAACGCCTGTCATTGCACAAGGTTCCACGCCTCATCGAGTTTCGCGATTCACTTCCGCGAACGGCGAGCGGCAAGGTCATGCGGGCTTCGTTACAATCATGAGATTTCCATGCGTGTAGAGCGTTGTTTGTCATTGCGGAGCGTGCGAAAGAACGAAACGCCCCTTGTTTGTTCGTCCGCCACAGGGGGCGGACGCTACATCATTATGTGCGCATTTGTTTCGTGCATCGGGCTCACGGGCGTCGCCGGGTGTGCGCCGCGTCTGCCGGTGTACCCTTGGTCGGGCCACGAGAATGCGCTGCGGACCATAACCGCCCGCGCTCGATCGATCGAGACGATGTCGGCAAGGTGTCGGATGGTGTTGTCCGCAAGTGATGGCGAGACCGTCCAACTCGACGGCGCCATCGTCGTCAAGTATCCCGACCACTTGCGTCTGCGGGCGTGGAAGTTCTCGCGATGTGTGTTTGATCTCACGATCACGCCCGATGGCAAGTGGCTCATGGACGCGGGAGGTGATCGCCGGGGCGACCTTGCCGATCTTCTTTCACCGACGCATTCGCCGACGAAGGTTCCCATCATGACGGCGTGGTCGCTGGTTCAAGATCCGTCGGCGCTCGGTGGCGAGCCCGAACTCGTCGACGCGGACGGGCGGCGATTCACCGTTCGATACGCGCTCGACGACGGTTATATGCAGTGCCGCATTGATCGGCGGACGTTGACACCGATCGAGTACCGATTCATGGGCGCCGACGGTCGGACGACCGCCACCATCAAGCTCGATGCGTACCGCGCCCGGCGCGGCGCTCTATGGCCGACGCGTATGACGATTCGTTCCGGCGAGCGAATGATCGAGCTTCGCCTATCCGAGGTCGAGATCAACGACGAACTGGCGGAACGGGCCTTTGATCCACCCACCGGCGCGATCCGGCAACCATGAAGTTTCGATATGGCACCTTGATCGCGCGCGTGTTTACCGTACCCGCGGCGCATCCGGTCTTGACGCTCGTCGTCACGGCGGCGGTCCTGGCGCTCGCCGCATGGGGCGCGGCCCGCATAGAGCCCGTCGCATCGTTGCAGGCAATGGTGTCCGACCGCGAGCCTGCAGCCAAGGCGATGGGACGCATTACAAGTGACTTCCCAGCCGTAGACGCACTTCTCGTGGTCGCAACCGTGCCGGACACCATCGATTCGGCCGCTGAGATGGAAGCGATGTTGCGGCGGTTTGCGGCGGATCTCGAATCGGCCATTCTTGCCGCGCCGGACGCGACCGCGCTCTGCCGCGAGATCAATACCGGGGAGCCGTCGCACGTCCGCGCTTTCATAGAGAACGTGCTGGTTCCCAACGGCCTGTACTATGTGGATGACGATGCCCTCGACGAAGTCTCGCATCGTCTGTCGCGCGAGGGAATCGCGCAACGTATTCGCGAGAACGAATCGGCGATCGCCGCGCCGGGGGTGGGCGGGAAAGTCGCCGCGAGACTCATCGCGACGGATCCGCTCCGCCTCAACGAATTGCTCGCCGGTCGGTTGGCCGAGCAAGGGCCGACCGGTCAAGCGGGCATCTCCGGCGACCTGACTCGATCGCGCGACGGACGGAGCCTGCTTATCCGAATCACCGGCGCTCGACCCGCAAGCGACTTGGAGTTTGCCGGCGCGTTCACCGAGCG
>JADFHG010000506.1 GCA_022567365.1 Planctomycetota bacterium
AATCGTAACGCTGAGAGTCAGACCCCTCTGTTGATCATTATTACCAAAGTTTGGATCAGGGCGGGAGCGTGGAGAGCAATCCGGCCACAAGTTGCAGGATCAGAACTGCGTCCCGGCTATCGATCGCTCCGTTCCCGTCCGCGTCGGCTAGCGATGCGCATGGCAGCGTGGGGATGAGTGCTGCAGTGCGCTGGAGGACGAGCGTCGCGTCGATCGCGTCGACCCCGCCGTCGCAGTCGGCATCACCCATAAGCGGACGTTCCGTGGGAGGCGGTGTAGCTGTAGGAGTGTTCGGCTTGAGGCCGAAGCCGATGACGTCCACAGGGCCGTCGCGTCCCGAGAAGGTGCCATCGCCGAGGGAACCCCCTCGGTCCGCGCATCGCCAGTCCCACCCCGCCGACGAAGCGATTCGAAACGTACGCCATGCATGCGGCGAGCCCCACGAGTTGCGCCGCCGTGCCCGCGAGCCCGGATTGAACCGGGTCGAGCGGCCCCTGATCGGTCGCGCCGGCGTATCGCATCACGCTGAATATGGCCACGGCCGCAACCATGTATACGAGGATGGGGCCGATGATCGCCGTTTCGTCGAGTTTGTTCGGGCGATCGGGGGCGGCGGCGAGGGGATCGCTCCGGCAGCGCACGACCCACCAAACGCCAAACGCTCCGACCGCGCACGCGGCCGCCAGCGATATGACGTCATCCAATAGGAGCAACGTGGCAACGGTTGCAGAGGATTCGACCCCGCCGTCGATCGTCGGCGAGTCCGCGCCGACGGCGGAACCGTTTGATACACTGATCGCGACAGGACTGGCAAGAACGGAGGTCATCGTTGCAGACTATATTGGACCGCATCGTCGAGACCAAACGCGAAGACGTTGCATCGGCAAAGCGAGACCGGCCCATCGCCCAACTGAAAGACGCGATCGAACACGCCGCCCCGCCGCGCGACTTCTTCAAAGCCGTTGCCGGCGACCCCGGCGGCCAAGACGACGCCCAGGGCGAGGCCCGGATTATCGCGGAAGTCAAAAAGGCGTCTCCGTCGACCGGTGTGATCGTTCGGGATTACGACCCGGCGCGAATGGCAAGGGTTTTTCACCGCCACGGTGCGGCCGCGATCAGCGTTGTTACGGATGGTCCGTACTATCAGGGCGCTCTAAGCCACATCGCAATGGTCCGGCAGGCGGTGCCGTTGCCCGTCGCGCGAAACGATTTCGTTGTGGACGCCTACCAGATCTACGAGTCCAGGGCGGCCGGTGCGGATGCCGTGCTGCTCATGGCGGAGGTGCTCGGGGGGCGCGGTGTCGCCGAACTCCTGCCGCACAGCCGGAGTCTTGGGATGGCCGTGCTCGTCGCGGTTCATACGGGGCAACAAATGGACGCGGTTCGCGCCGCCATCGGCGAGCCTGGCAATGGGCGATACCTGCTCGTCATCAGCAACCAGGATCTCGAACGCCGGCGCATGGGCGTCACGACGACGGCGCGGCTCGCGAGCCGTTTGCGCGATACAAGTGGGTTGGTGGCGCAAGGCGGTATCGCCACCCGCGAGGACGTGTTGCTCATGCAAGAGGCCGGCGCCCGGGCGATCGTCGTTGGCGAAGCGCTACTTCGCGCGGATGATCCCGGAGCGAAACTGGACGAGCTTCGGGGGCGTTCATGACGGATGGCGGCGGCGTAATGCTCGATGGTGCGCGAAGTAACGAATCGGCCCACGTTTAGCGGCGGTTCCGCCAACATGCCGCAATGTAGCGTCCGCCCCCCGTGGCGGACGTAGCCATGCGAAACGCTACCGAACTTCTGCGGACCCCCGTGGCGGACGTAGCCATGCGAAACGCTACCGAACTTCTGCGGACCCCCGTGGCGGACGTAGGCAAGTGAAACGCTTCCGAACTTCCACAGCCGCCGCTGGTGGGCGGACGCCACGACGCCTGCCCACGGCCGCCAGCCGACCCACTTTGGCAGTCGGGCGGAACCGCACACACCCGAGGGCGGGTGTGCCACACGCTCTTCAACCGGCCACTAACCGCCGTCCGGCTCGATGGTTACCGTGAGCGATGCGGAGGTAAACTGCTCCTGAATCAACTCCGCCCGTTCGCGGTGCGTGACCAGTAGAAGGGCAACGCCCCTTTCATGGGCCTCCAGCGTCTTGACCGCCGCTGCCTCGACCTGAAGCGACGTGATACGCACGATCGAATGGACCACGTGGTCGACCGTATTTACGTCGTCGTTGTGCAGCAGCACCTTGTAGGGCGGTAGCTTCTCGACCTTGCGATCGGGTCGTTTTTCTACCGGAGCGCTCTTGGTGGCCGTGGATGTACCGTTATCGGTGTCGATGACGGGTTCGACCTGCTCGTTGTCTTGCTTTTCGTCGGGCATATTCGCCTCAAGAAAACCGTACTGGGACTCTTCTTCCCTTTCATCATAGGGCGGAAATCTTCGTCTGGCAAGCGTGTCTCGCGGACGGGTCAAGGGGGCGTCCGTGACGGTTCCGGGGTTTGACGGTTAGTGGCCCGTTGAAAAAGTCCGTGGGACCGACTTTCCAGTCGGTCAAACGCCGTTGGTGGCTGGAAAACGACCGATAGGAAAGTCGGCCCGACACAGTACCCTGTTTTTCAACAGGCTGTTAGCGGCTCGGCCGGGGCCTCGCCCCCTGGCGTATACGAGCGAGGTAGACCCCGGCCCAAAGCCCACAACCCCGAAGAAAGCAACGGGAAACGCCATCTCGCACCCGCATGCCGTGCCGTCTACGGCTCGCAACTGAAGCGAAACGAATCATCCAGGTCGATCGGCAGGACGAGCGTTCGTAGATTTTGGGCAAGTGCCGCCTCGCAAAGCCCCGCGCGCGCGGACGCGTCGTTTACGAACTCGTCTGCATATTCGGCGTTGAAAACCGGCTTGCC
>JADFHG010000507.1 GCA_022567365.1 Planctomycetota bacterium
CAGCGGAAACGCCCAACAAGGTGTACGCAGATGGCGCCACGGTTCGGATCATCGGCACACGCCCAAGGGCAACGTACGGAGCGGTCGCGCTCTCGCACTTCGCACACTTCGTGCCGGATTTGCACAACTTGCACAACTTGCACGTCTTGCATGACTCGCATTTCGCCTTCGCGCAACAGGCAGCGGATTTGTCGCTCCCGATGCCGACAACGACAACGTTGCCCGCGCCCTTCTCGTCGCAATTCGGTGCTGTAACCGTCAGCTTGCTCGTCTTCGCCTTGGGCGGGCATGCCCACGCCGGAGACGTCAACCAACCGGCGCCGCCCATCAGGAATGCCAGGGCGAGACCCCAAACCGACAGCCTCGGCGCGACACGTTTCGTCATCACCATCGTGATTCTCCTTGCAAATCGTCTTGCTCGCCCTTTGGTCACTCCGATGCCCACCGTGGGCACGCGGACGTTGTCAGTACTCACATATTGTTTCGCCTGGAGCAGCGCTTCCGCGTATGCCCGGCGGTCGTGCGGCATCAAGTGCGTCACCCACGCGTCGCAGCAGTTTTCCGCCTCGTCATGGAGGCGATGGCGCACCCACCACACCACCGGGTGCCACCAGTAAATCGCCCCGATCAAGGTGTCCGCCCAACAAAGCCAATGGTCGCGTCGCCGGAGGTGCGCGAGCTCATGGCAGACTACGGCACGGCGGCCCACCGGATCGAGCTGAGCCCATAGGGTCACGGGAAGAAACAACCTGGGACGTCGCGCGCCCCAGACCATCGGAGGAATCCGCTCGTGCACGAAGAACACGCCGGGAAGACGGCGCAATCCGATTGATCCTGCGGCTTCCCGGACGAGGTCCACTACCGATTGTGGCGCCGCGAACGCAGACCGCACACGGCGGTTGAACAACCATACCCGCAGGGCACAGCCGATCACCAGCACGATGAACCCACCGAGCCAAATCCGCGATGGGATGGACGGCAACGCAAGGACGGCATCACGGACGTTGGCCAGCTTCGCGGCGAATTGTCGCCAACCCAGCGTCTCCGCGAAGGACTTCTTCGACGACGCCGAACGATTGGCCCCTAGTTGCGGGTCGGCGCCTTGATCGACGATCGCGGTTCCCGGTCCTGGATTCCAAGCCGCGGGCTTCAGAGCGCGCGATCTCTCGTAGTTTGATCCATCGCGAATGTCGGTAGATCCGGCATACGAAATCGGGAAATGCTCCCGCCCGGTGTTTGCCGGCTCGGTGTTCACAAGGTCGGTGTCCGATGCTGTGCCGGTCTCGTTCGTGCGCGAGGAGTTCCCTGGACGGGGCGCACGATCGGACCGGGAGTTGTCAGTCAACGGCCGCCCGCGATCCGCCGGCCCCAGGGCGAGCGTTCGGGACACGGTGGATTCAAAACGGGCGGCCGTTAGCAAGGAAGGTCCGTCATTGTCCTGATCGACAGTGGTCGATCGATGTGAATTGCGGTGTCGTAGCGTCGACCGCCCCCGCCGTGCAGACGTGCGATCGGTCAACGTGTGTGCGCTTCGTCGTCGATCGGATACACGACGACTGTGTTCCGGTGCAATCCGGGACGCCGGTTTCTCATCGCGCAATCGATCAGCAAGTGGCGCGTCATCCGTTGTGGCCCTGGCGAGCGTCGCCGGCGTGCTGGACTTCCGAATGGATTTGGAATAAGCGTCGACGCCGATTGGATGCGCTGGGGGCGTTACCGGAGCAGCCGATTCGTTATCCATACTCGATATGCGGATTGTCGCGCGGTCGCCGATCGCCGACTCCTCCGCCGTCGATTTGGACACCGCAGCGACGACAAATTCGACGACGTGCCAATTCGCCGGCACCGGTGGCATGATCGACCATGCGAGAACCATCAACCACAGAGTGTGGCGAGTGGCTGGGCGAGTCGGTACCCATCGGCAAACCATAGCGACGACTATCGCCAGCGGCACGGTCGTCAGACCGTTTCGCCAGAGTACATCCGTGATCGCAAAGTCCGCCATGGCGAGCGCCTCCGCCCGTGATTACCTTCCGCGTTTCTTGGCCTGCCGCTTTGCCGGGGTCTTCGTGTCCAACCGATCGATCAGATCGTGAAGTTCCGCAATCTCGTCGCTTGAAAAGCGCTGTGTTCTGATCAATTGAACCACAAGAGGCGCGGCCGCTCCGTCGTAGAGCTGGTTCACCAGGCTCCGAAGGCGCGATTGGCGGACCCGATCCCGCGTGACCTTCGGTTTGTACACGTACGCCAGCTCGGACTTGTCACTGGTGACGAAGCCCTTCTGTTCGAGTCGTGTCAGAAAGGTAAGCGCGGTCGTGTATGCGACCTGCCGCCCACCGGCGTGTAACTGGGCGAGGACTTGACGCACCGTTGACGGACCGCGGTCCCAGAGCGCCTTGAGTACCTCGAGTTCCGCGGCCCCGACGTCGCTTTGTCGTTCAGCCATGATGATTCTTGTCGTCTCGCCGCGCTCTACCATTCGGGCTTCGGCCCATGGCGGTGCGCGACCTACTACAGGCGTCGGAGTTATCCTACTACACTGGTCGGAGATCGTCAAGGGATCAGCCACTTTCCCGACTCGCAATGACAAGATATTACGATCGGGGTGGCAAAGCGGCGGGTAGGGGCGTGGCGCGGACGCGCGCGATCTCGACGCCTCAGACCGTGTCTAACAAGAGGTAAGCAGCTCAGACAAAGTACCGAACGGGTCGCCGGAAACCGAGCCGCGACCATCAGGGAGCGGTTTCGCGCCCTTCACCGAGGGGTCCGTGACAGAATCGGCGGGCATCTTTCTTGCCGTATCTGGCTGAACATGCCCCGTAGGGGCGTTTGACTGTAGCCCAGCACGAAGTGCTGGGATAGGTCCCCAAGAACACAACCGAGTCCCGT
>JADFHG010000508.1 GCA_022567365.1 Planctomycetota bacterium
CCCTACGGGACTCGGTTTTCTCGGTTTCTCACGAACCCCAGCACTGCGTGCTGGGCTAAGCTCACTTCGTCCCTACGGGACGGCACGACAGCCGCCGCCGATTGTGTCACGGACCCTTCACCGAGGACCACTTCGTCACGGGCGCGGCTCGGAAAGGGGGTGCTTGAACGCGCTC
This sequence comes from Planctomycetota bacterium, assembly GCA_022567365.1. Taxonomy (GTDB): domain Bacteria; phylum Planctomycetota; class Phycisphaerae; order UBA1845; family UBA1845; genus JADFHG01. The sequence continues at coordinate 176 of JADFHG010000508.1, forward strand.
TCAGAGCGCCGGCGACCCGTCGAGGCAGGCGTCGGCCGATCGCCACAGCGCGTCCACGACGTCTCCGGGGCAGCCGCGGACCAAGTGCAGACCGCCCAGACGAATCAAGGCGCTCGAGAGATAGAAGGCCAGTCTCGAAGGATCGAGGTCCGCCTTGGCGCGGTATCGCGCCGTAAACGCCGCGGTTTCCCGAAAGGCCGCTTCCGTGGAATGCCCGGACGCGAGCATGTCGAGAAGTACATGGGCCGTCATCGTCCCAACGTCGACTTCGGCGTGCCCGGTCGCCAACGTGTCAAGATCGGTGAGCCAGGTCGTTTCACCGTCGCGGAGCAACTGGCTGCCGTAGTAGTCGCGGTGGAGGAGCACGGTGGCGGTTGAATCCACTTCGTCCAGCCGTTCGTCGATTCGCCGTATCAACCGGGCGAAGCGCTCTCCGCGCTGTTCATCAAAGACCGCCACAAGAGGGGACCATCGCTTGGTCGTGTTGATCTCGTCGCGCGGCGTGTGAAACTCGGTCGACCGCAGCGCCGTCGTGTGCAGCGTCGCCAGCACGTCGGCGGCCGCCTCGAGATCGCCGCGCCGTGCTCCGGGTCGGCAGGGTTGCCCGGCGACGCCCTCCGTACTGATAAGGCCGTGCTTCTCGCTTACATCGAGCACGCGCGGCGTCAGCAGAGTCCCCGCCGATCGTGCGGCGAGATCGTCGGCGAGCGCCGATTGCAACGCCAATCGTTCATTGGGCGGCGGGCGGCGAAAGACCTTGACAAAAACGCCCTGCGGGGCGGACTCGCACCCGGCCACGTGCAGCACACAGCGTTTGTGGACGCGATACGCCACGACGCGGGAGACCGGCTGCTCGGTCCGATCGTCTAACCCCAGCCGTGCCAGTGTCGTCGTAGCGGCGAACGTCTCTCGCAGACCGTTTGCACTGAGCAGCGGGCGAATCGCGCGGAGCTTTCGATCGCGGTCGGGTGAACATACCCATATGTTCAGGTCGCGATTGGCATGGCGCAGCCCGGTCACGCCGACCGGGGAGACGCGCGGTTCGACGCGTGGTGTGCCGATTCGATCCGTCTCTCCCACGCCGCCCTGAATCGTCGTCCGAAACGGCTCGCCCCGTCGCGTCAGGCCGAGCACAAGCTCGAACGTGATCCGCCCGCGCCGCCCGATCCAGATTCGCGCGAGCCTCGCGTCGCGGAGATCGAAATCCGCGGGCCAGCGCACGTCTTCGCGCAGCCACGGTAAAATCGAATCGGCGATCGAAAAGAGCAGACGGGCGTCGGTCTCCGTTGATCGTTGTGATGAGGCGTGCTTTTCCGCCGGCATCATGGCCTCGAAAAAAAAAGGCATTGAACGCCCTTAGGGGGCAACGCCTGTTTCAAGCGCCACCTTCACATCTCCCTCGCACATGGCCGAACCCGCGATGACCGTCCGACTGGAAAGGAGAGGACCCCTGTGCGTCCGTCTTACGCCTCGGTGCGCGACCGTCGGCTGAGTACGAGGAAGGCCCTCCCAATGGGCGCCCTATCGATCAGCCGTCTGCTACATCCGCCCGGTGAGGGTTGACCGATCACGGTTGGGTTACGGACGGCATTTCGAGCAAGGCGCGAGGCCTCGGTCGAGCGCGTCGCCGAGTATCCTGTACGTCACGAGACGCTCGGGTTTGATCTTCGGAACCTCTTTGCAGGCTGGGCGGTGGAAGTTGCCGTACTTCGGATCGGCGGGGTATTTGGTCTCGGGCTCGTTTGGAGGGACGGACCAGATTCCGCGTTTGGCACGGCGCGCATCGGCCTGCGCGGCGAGCAGCTCACTGGCGTAGCGTTGGGTCTTCGGTGTAAGTCGCACATAGGCAAGGCCTTCCCGCACGAGCGTCTCGCCGATCGGCGTACCCCTCTCGAACGCGTATGCCACCTGCCGTGCCTTCGCGTCCTCCTCTTCCACGTCGAAGCGCAGTCGCAGCGTCTTTCCTTCGACGAGCTCGATGTTGCGGCGTTTGGCTTCCTCGTAGAACGGTTCGTCTTTGTAGGGCGTTCGGATCCCCGCGTACACGAGACGCCCCTCGGGTTCGAGTTTGGCGCTGTGCCCGCTGAGCACCCGTTTGACTTCGACGTAGAACCGTTTTTCGGGATAGGGCACGGGTTTGGCACTTGACGATCCGCTAGTGACAAGCATCGCCACAACACCGACCGTGAGAACGCCGGCCCCCGCCGCCGCCCAGAGCAGCGGGATCCGCCGCGCCTCGCGCGACAACGCCACCGTGATTTCCAGGATTCGGCTCATTATGGTGCCTCGTCCAAAGCGTCCCAGATATCCTCCATGATGTCATTGTCCGCGATGTCAAATGGGTGGGCGAGTTCGTTGTCGCCGAGTTGGCCCTTACTGCCGAGGAGACGCTTCTTGTCGAACACCCAACGCGCGTGCCCGTCGGTATAGACCACGTTGACGCCGGTCTTGTGTCCGCTCTTGATCACACTCGGCAGATGGAGGATGTCGGCCGCAAACGCGATTGTCCCGGTGAACTGCGAGAGGCTCTTGCCGGAGAGGTGGTAGCGTCGCCCGTACCCGGCGCGGGTGTCGAAGAGCGGCACGACCGGCCATGGATTCACCGGTGTGCCGAGCGAGTGAAACGGATCCTTCTGCACGGGGCAGAATAGCTGTTCCACGTATTCCATTACACCGCCGCCGACGATCGGGCGAAAGTCTTGCCCGGTCTG
>JADFHG010000509.1 GCA_022567365.1 Planctomycetota bacterium
GATGGTCTGAGTGTTGGCGTCGACGGTCCCCTGGGCTTTGTTTGTGATGTAGTTGCTCACCCCGATGCGCGCCATCGTCGCACCTTCGCGACGGTTGGGCACCTGCTTCTCGCCGATGATCCTGACCGTAGCCGGCGGACAGTTGACGCGCACAAAGCTGTGTTTGTTTTCGGTCTCGCCGCTAGTCGTTTTGGGCTTAGGTTCAGGAATTGTGACCACGTCGCCCTCGTCCAGAACCGCCTTGTCTGCTAGGTCGGGGTTGATTTCGCGAAACTGGCTACAGTCTGGAAAACCCTTTTCCGCTGCGACTTCGCAAAAGTATTGCCCCTCTTTCGCCTTGATCTCAGCCACGCGACCACACTCCTCTTGGGTTTAGGCCTGCCCTTCCAACGACTCCGTGTCGAGATCGGTATGCTCGACGGCGCAGTCGTGTTCCCAACGGCTGCCGTTGTTTGCACCGGTAGCCTCGGTACTTCAACAGAGATATACGCATTGTATTGGATGTTGAGGCGTCCACAATTCCCAAAATCGATCGCGACCACGACGCGCATCCAGAATCTCCAGAAGACCCGGACAACGGGCTCCTTGCGGCCGAGGATTCGTTGCCGTTCCATTGTGGGCGGACAAAGAACAGGACCACGCGATGATCGCACGGGCGGCGCGATCGGAACCTGGGGGCGCGAGTGCAAGGTGGGGATGCGAGGACGTGTGCCGATGTGCACGAGTGCCACACGCACACAGGCTGCCCACGGCATGCACCACGGCGACTACCACTCGGTGCCCGGTCAATCCCTGTCGGACCGGGACCGGCTGGCGGGCTTGCCGGCGGACTTCACGTGCCGCGCCATTGCGCGGAGCGTTGCGTCGCTGATGTGGTGTTCGATGCCTTCGGCGTCGATTCCGGCTTGGGTGTGTGGGACACCGATCGCGCGAAGGAAGTTGTACACGAGTTCGTGCCGCGCGCGACATTTGTGGGCAAGCTTCGCGCCATCGGGGGTTAGGAATACGCCGCGATAGGGCCGTTTGTTGACAAGCCCGTCGCGCTGCAGTCGGGCGATCGTCTTGTTCGCGGTCACGTGCGTGACCCCAATGTGTTTGGCAATATCGACCAGGCGCGCCTCTCCGTATTGGCGCATGAGGTCGTCAATGAGTTCGACGTAGTCCTCGGCGAGTTCCTGTGCGTGATCGTCGCGTGTGCGTCGAAACGCCTCCGGTCCGCCGTTGTGGCTGGGCGGCGGCAAAGGCCCGCCGCGCGTTGCCGGTTTGTCGGTTGTTTTCATTCTTCCAATCCGCTGGACCGGCCGCGTGGCTTGGCCAATGTTTACCGTTCCTTCGGAATGGGCATTCCGTGTGGATCGAGCTCGGCGCCGGCTACGTCATCCGCGATTCGCGCGCCCATTTCGCTGGTAATGTAATGCTCCGTCCGCTCGGCTGAACCGTGAAGGTGGTCCGCGGGCAGGTCGAAGTGCTTCGCGATATACGTTTCCCACAAACGGTGAGCCCGAACCAGGCGGCGCGCGTCGTCCCTACCCGTTGGGGTCAGTCGAAAGGTGCCGTCCTGCCGCGAAATCCGACCACGAAACCGAAGACCGATCATCGCGGCTGCGCTCAAGGCCAGGTTACGACCCAGCGCATCGCGAAGCAACCGTGTGATCCCCGCCGCTCGATGAACGAGACCCGCTTCCTCCAGGCGAAACAGTAATCCGAGCACGTCCTCGCGCGCGATGCGCAGGGCGAGTCGAATCCGATGGACGCCGCGGCTGAGCACGCCGTACCGCGGCGCGAAGACCATCGCCATTGCGAACAACAGACCCGACGCGACGGCCATCATGCCGGCCGTGCTCGTGTCGGCGAAACCGAACAGGCGGGGGACGGTGATCGCGCCGATGTGCCCGAGGACCGCGGCCGCCGCTCCCAATACAAGGCTCAACAAGAGCATAATGCCGTATCGATCGGTGAGCAAATGGGCCGTCGCCGCCGGCACGATGAGCATCGCAATCACCAGAATACTGCCGACGCTCTCGAACGCCGCGACCGCCGTGACGGCCACCATGGTCATGACCAGATAGTGCATGATCCTGGCATTGATTCCAAGCGTCGTCGCGAGCGCTTCGTCGAACGCACTGATCCTGAGCTCCTTGTAGAAAAGGCACACGATAAAGGCGTTGAGCAGGAACACCACGCCGAGGTTGACGACCGCGCGCGGAACGGCCATGCCAAACAGCGGCATGGTGTCCAGCGGGATGAGCTCGATCGCCCCGTAGAGCACGCAGCCCGGGTCCAGGTCGACCTTGTCCGCCGCCCGGACGATGATAATCAGCCCGATGGCGAACATCGCGGTGAACACGACGCCCATCGCGGCACTTTGCTCGACTTTGCCGATGCCGTGGAGCCACTGCGTGAAGACGGCGGTCAGCACGCCGACGACGGCCGCACCAATAAACATCGCGACACTGCCCCGGCTGTTCGTGACGAGAAACGCGACGGCAAGCCCCGGCAGCACGGCATGGCTGATCGCATCGCCCATCATGCTCATTCGGCGCAGCACGAGAAAGGTGCCCGGCAGCGCGCATGCCATAGCGCTCAGCACGCCGGCGACCACGATCCACGTATCAAGCTGGGTCCAGTTCATTTCTTTGATTCACCAGAGCGTTGCCTGTTATTGTGTAGCGTGCGACCGCTCGAACACCCCTGCTATCCTACGGCCGCCGCAGGGGGCGGCCGCTACACAATAAGGAACTCTGCTCTAGGGTTCATCGGGTCCGTTCCCATTCCCGCCCTTGATTGAAAGCGTATGCGGGCTGATCGGCATTGCCAGATGCGGCGCCTCGAGGGCCAGCAGATCCTCCAATTCGTGTACGGTCGCCGTATCGAGCACGTGCTCC
>JADFHG010000510.1 GCA_022567365.1 Planctomycetota bacterium
CGTGAGAAACCGAGAAAACCGAGTCACGTAGGGACGAATGAGACCTCAATCGTCCCTACGGGACTCGGTTGTGTTCTTGGGGACCTATCCCAGCACTTCGTGCTGGTCTACAGTCAAACGCCCCTACCAGCCTGTTGAACAAGTGCTGTCCACGCGAGCATGTAGCGGCCGCCCCCCGTGGCGGCCGTAGGACGGCGAAAGCGGATTCGAAAGCCACGTCCGCCACGGGGGGCGGACGCTACGCCGACTTCTTCAACAGGCTGCTACGGGGCATGTTCAGCCAGATACGGCAAGAAAGATCCCCGCCGATTCTGTCACGGACCCCGTGCAACACGACTGAGGCGCCGGCCTTGCGGCTCCCCCCACCGCGGATAGGATCTACCGCTATGTCTAAGATCACTCAAGACCGGCCACTGAAGATCACTTGAAAACCGGCCAATTCGGCAAGGCGACGGTTGATCGGGTAGGTTGTTCAGCATTCTCGCTGGAGGACCGATACTGCGACACTGCGTTCCCCGCGTATCGTTTCGTTCCCGGTCGAGATCCGCATCCTACTTCCGATCCACGCGGGCATAGCTATCACCCGCCGGGCACGCCGGTCCCAAGCGTCACGTATGTGCCTCCGGGAGAATGGAAAACGAGCACCGACTATCTCTTCGGCTGCGACCTGTACAATCATGCGTATTGGTGGGAGGCGCACGAGGCCTGGGAGGGGCTTTGGCAGCTTACCGACAAGAAGGCCGTCCAAGGGCGTTTTCTACAAGGGTTGATTCAGGCATCGGCCTGTCACCTGAAGCGGTTTCTCGGAGGGGTACCCGGCGTCGAACGCCTCAGCCGAACGAGCCTCACGTATCTCCACGGCGTGATCGACGAACTGAACGGCGAGCCGTTCATGGGGCTCGATCTGGTCGCGTTCGTCGCACGATTGGAGGCGTACTACGCGACGTTCGACGCCCGTTCGGAAATGAAGGACAACCACGATCCGAGCCGTTATCCGTACGTTTGCCTTTTCTCCGTCTAATCGAGTGAGCGCAATCATGCCATCGCGCCAGCACTCATGGTAGACGCACGATGGTCGGTTTCGCTATACTCAAAGGGTCGTCGAATGGCGGGTACGTGTTTAGCGGTTGTTCCGCCAACGCACGGTAGCGTCCGCCCCCCGTGGCGGACGTGCGCATGCGAAACGCTCCCGAACTTCAACGGCCGCCGCGGGGGGTGGCCGCTACGCGCTGAACACGTACAACGCTCACGGCGCGACGCGCCCGGAGGAGAAAAAGCAAAATGTCGGTTCCGCGCACATCGTCAAGCCACGATCTCGACGACGCCGAAATGCCGCGGCGCGACGGCCTACCGCGAGGATCGACCGGTCATCTTGGCAATCGGCCGTCTCTTGCCGGCTCGGTTCGGCGCGGCCGTTTTCGCGATCGCTGTTCAGCCCGGTTTGCGGGTTTTTCGACGTTGCTCTTGTTGTTCGCGGCCTCGCCTACATTCGGCGGCGACTGGGAGACGGGCGTCGGCGGGAGCGCATCGCGCGCGGGCCTATCGACCGACGTCGGACCGTTGTCGGCGAACATCCTCTGGCAGGGGAGCCTTCCGGCGATCGTGGCGGGGCAGGCCGTAATCGGCCAAGACCTGGTGATCGTCACGCGCATCACTTCGTTCACCATCCCAACGGGGACGACGATCGTCGCGCACGATCGATTGACGGGCGATATTGTTTGGACCGCGCAGCTCCCGTTCAACTTCCCGGACTCATGGCGCAGCAGGGTAAGCGCCATTCGCGACAACCAGGTCTATGCGACGCGCAGCGGCAATACCGCCGCCGACTTCCTCTATGCGCTCGATCCGGCCGACGGGGAGATTCTGTGGGAATCGGAGGACGTGATCGTCGAGTCTTCGACGGAGAGCCCTTCGTTCGCGGACAATGGTGATCTCATTGTCGGCAGTTTCGGTTCGCTCATGCGGATCGACCGGACGGACGGCTCGACGGTCTGGAGCGTGCCGCGATCGTGCCCGACGACGGACGGTTGCGCCCCCGCCGTCTTCGGCGACCGGGCGTATATCTGGGAGGCAAGCGGCAGCGGGCCGAAGGTGACGGTCTTTGACGTCGAGGATGGGGCGGCGCTCTATTCGAGCGATGGGATTGGTGGCGGGATCATCCAGCAGGTCGGCCTGTTCGTCGGTCCCGATGGCACGGTCTACGCACCGCGCACGCAGAACAACCCTATGACGGACTTCTTCACCGCCTTGGAAGACACCGGCGAGGCACTGGTCGAGAAATGGTCGGTCCCGATGGGCTACGTCCCGTTCGCTTCGTTCGCCGTCGGCCCCGACGCAACGGTCTACACCTACGCACCAGACAACCAGATCATTCGCCTCGATCCAAAAGACGGTGAAGTGATCGACTCTTCCGGTCCCATTCCATTCGATTTTCCGATGATCCCGCGCATGGCGATTGACGCGCACGGCAAGGTGTTTGTCACGAACGGCGGGTTTCCCAGCGGCCGGCTGCTCGCGTTCGATGCCGATCTTGCCCTGCGTTGGTCGAGCCCGATCACCAATGTCAATATCGGAGGGCCGGCGATTGGAGACGGCGGCGTGCTCGTCGTCTGCGGTATCGGCACCGACGTCCGCGCATATCAAACCGTGCTTGGCGACGATGACGGCGACGGCGCGGTCGATCTCGACGACCTCGTCGGATTCACGGAATGCATGACCGGCCCGACCGGCGACGATTTAGGGGGCGATTGCGAGATATTCGATTTCGACAACGACGACGACGTGGACCTTCGCGATTTCGGCGCGTTCGGCGGGAACTTCGGCGGCGGGTAGCGTATCGCCGATCCTCGACGTTGCGGGTTCAA
>JADFHG010000511.1 GCA_022567365.1 Planctomycetota bacterium
TCGCTTGTTATTGGCCAAGTGTTATTGCCGATCAGTGACTGCATGCTTTGGATTGAGCGTGCCGATCGTAGGGCGTTTGCCACCTGCGTGTCGAAAAACCCGATGGCGGTCTCGTTGGCCCACGTTTTGGACGGCTAAGGCGTCGCGCAAGAACAAGTTAAACAGATTCCCAGCAAAACGAGCTTGTTTGAGCGACTTCCGCGATACGAATAGAGTAGTTGGTTCTTGCACGACTCCCAACGGCCGCCACGGGGGGCGGCCGCTACTTGTTTGACGGATTGATTTTGCCCGTGGTATCTGCGTCGGAGAAACAATAGAGCACGCCATCCAATGTGCCGATCACGAGGCAACCGGACGCTACCGCGGGTGACGCCGTGATCGGCGAGCCGGTTTCGTAGCGCCAGGTCTGCCTGCCCGTGGCGACCGCAAGGGCGTACAGGTTTCCGTCCGACGAGCCGATGAAGACTCGATCGCCGACAATCACCGGCGATGAATCAACCCGCCCTTTGGTGGCGAACGCCCATCGCGACTTGCCGGTTCGCCGGTCTAGCCCGTGGATGGTCTTGTCCCGCCCGCCAATCACGACAAGGTCGCCGGCGACTGCGGCGGAACTCAGATAGGGGAACTGCTTCTCGGGATTCGTGTAGACCCAATCGACCTCGCCCTTGACCCAGTCGAGGCCGACCACGGTCTCGCCATAGGTGCCGACGTAGACGCTCGAATCGACGATGGCCGCCGAAGCGCCGGTGACGGCGCCCAGCCCGACCGTTCGGATCGACGCGCCGTCGGCGTGGCGAACGACGTGCAACTGTCCGTCACAACCTGCGATCAAGGCGAACGCACCGGTGATCCCCGGCGTACCGTGGATCCGCCCCTCGGTGTCGAGTTTCCATATGAGACGCTCGTCAGTCGGTTCGGATTCTTCGTCGCTTGCGCCCGCGGTTTGTCCCGCGCCGGCGGCTTGCTCCGCGTCTCCCGTCTTGCCCGGCTTGGTTTCCTTACGCGGTGTTTGGGGATTTGTCTTCGTGCGTCGCTTCGCGGTATCGCTCGTCGCGAGGCAATACAACGTCCCGTCGTACGACCCGAACAGCAAACGATCTCCGACGGGAACGGCCGACGAGATGATCTCGCCAAGCGTTTCGAAGGTCCAGCGCAGGCTTCCGTCGGCTAGGTCCACGGCGTGGAAGATGCCCATCTCGTCGCCGAAGTAGACGGCGCCGCCGATCACGGTGGGCGATGAGTGAATCGGACCGGTTGCTTTGTATCGCCACTTCGTCTTTCCGGTGGCAAGGCTGAGCGCATAGAGGTGTTCATCGTCGCAGCCGACGTAGACCACGCCGTCCACGATTGCGGCGGACGATTGAAAGGCCTCCTCGAATTCCCTCTTCCACCGAACGGAGAGTTTGTCCGGCAGCGCTGCGGTGGCGACGCCGGTAAGTCTGGCGTTGCCGCGAAACATCGGCCAGTCCGACGACTGGACGGTCGGATTTGGCTTGTCCGTCTCTTGTGCCGAGGCATCACTCGGGTGCGTGCCGGCGGCAAGACCCGATATCGCGATAACTATCCCAACTAGCGCATTTCCCGATTTCGTGTGCCGGATCCACCGACGTTGGCAACGCATCAAACGGCGAGAGATCGCGCGGGCTGGCGCACGCGGTTCGCAACACAGAAGAGGGAAATGCCCTGGACCCGGGATCGCCATATTCGTGCCAGCTAGCGGCACTATGATCGACGGTAAATTGCGGCGACGTCCAAGGCGCGGCGCGGTGCGGGCTTGCCGGGTTAGCAATGGGCCAACGATCACGATTCAGCCCCGCCGCCGTTTTCGGCTGGGGCGACCTGCACGATGCTCGCGGCGGTCTTCGCGGCCGCGGCATGCGCCTGGCCCGGTCCGGGCTTGAAGTATAGCACCATTGCCATGCCGATCGCGGCGATGGCGATGCCCACATAGAAAAGCGGTTGCGGGGGCTTGGCCGGTTTGTCCCAAGCCATGGTCACGAACGTGTTGACAATCGGCGCTCCGGCGAACACCAGCGGCGCGACGACGAGCGGTGATCCGCCGCACTTGAGCGCATAGATGATGCCCAGCGCCCCGAGCGCCCCGAGCACGCCGGCAAGCAGCGAAAGCGTGACTCCCTTGCGGCCGAATTCCCATGGCTCGATCCTTCCCTTACCGAAATAGAGGACGGCCAGCGCGATGAGGGCGATCACGAAGTATGCGAGACCGACGAAGAGGAATCCGCGCAGCGGCCCGCGCTCTGCGCCGAATCCGCCTTGTCCGTGGTGAATCGTCGGGACGTACGCGCCCCAGCAGATAAACGTCGTGACAACAAAGAACGCCACCCAGAGTTTCATTGCTTTCTCCGTTGAATGGAATATGGCGAGGCCCCCACGGAGGGCGAAGCCCCCACCGAGCCGATCCGCTACTTCCCTTTGTCCATCGCCTCGCGGATTCGGGCTCGAATACCGTCGGGAATCGGAATCGACTCGAAAGCCGTTTCGGTGATCCGGCAGCATACCTTCGTGATCTTGCCTCGCGCGACGAGTGTCTCGTCGTGAAAAAAGTCCAACTCGTACGTCAGCGATTTGTTCCCGAGCTCGAGGACGCGAAGGCAAAGCCGCATCTCCTGCTCGAACCGCACCGGCGCGAAGTATTCGCAGGACGCGGATGCCCTCGGCCAACCGATCTCCGCCCCCCCTTCGAGCATCATGATGCTGAGCCCCATTGCGCGGTAAAAGGCGTGCTCCACTTCCTCGATCAGTCTGAAGTAGTTCGCGAAGTGCATCACGCCGGCCATGTCGGTCTCGGCGAACTGCACGCGCCGGGTCATTTCGAATTCATACGGCATCGATGGTCTCGATC
>JADFHG010000512.1 GCA_022567365.1 Planctomycetota bacterium
CCGTAGGCACGTGAAATAGAGGCTGAGCAGCTCGGCGAGCTCATGGCGATCACCGCGTTCCCGGCGTTCCGCGACGTCGAACTCCCGTTGCATTTCGTCGCAATCGGTGAAGAACTTTTCGCCGCCGAGCGCCTGTGCGTGATCGAGTATCTGCGGATCGATCTCGAAGGGTTTGTCGAACCAGAAGTTCCGACCGTCCCACTCGGTGTTGATCATCTTGTAGTCGACGAAGTAGACGACCATCGCCTTGGCCTTTTCGATCCAGAGGCGCTCGGCCTTCGGATCGTCGCGCGCCAGATCTTCCGCGTCGCGCAGGGCCGACAGGCCCTCAAAGCGCACCTGCTCCGCCGGCGGTGTACTGCCGAACTTCACCTGACGAACGAAGTTCGTGATGAACTCGAAGACGGGCCAACAGGCCTCCGTCAAACGCAACGATGGGGGCGTTTTGGTTTCGGTCATGTGCGTGTCTTCAAAATGACGTAGACCGTCGGTTGATACTTCTCGATTCCCGAAAGCTGACCCTCCGGGATACTCATTCGGATGCCGCGCTCCTGCTCGCACTCACGCCAGTAGTCCGTGCGATCGGGACCGATGGTCTTGTCGAGTTTGAAATAATGCAGCCCCTGGCGGCGCGGAAGCGTACCCGCCGGGACCGACTTGATCTCCATGCGCAAACCCCGAACGGCGGTCTCGTGGATTCGCGGCGCACGAGACGGCGACGCGAGCTTGAGGTTGAGCGTGCGGTAGACGTGGCGTTCGAGTTCGTGGATGTCCATGTCGTTTTCCGTCAACCCCACGAACATCTCCAGGTTCTCATCGATCCACGAGCGGTCCAGTTCAATCTCGAGACCCTCGCGCCCGCGTTCGTCCTTCTTCCGCGCGAAAGGACGGGCCACGTAGGCCATTGGACGCATCGCGTCGAGCAATACCTGGAGACGTTTGCGGAGCTGCTCGAATGCGATTCCGGGGCGGTCATGGTCATACGTCGGGATCGCCCCGGGTACAAGATCATCGTGAAAAACCGAGAGATGACCGATCAGCCGGGAAAAGGAGACGAAGACCTCATACGGAGGAAGAAGCGGCGACTGCATCGTCGCGGCAAGTTCCGCGCGTACCTCGTTGAGCGCATGCAGCTTGAGCAGGTGTTCGGTGTTCGCGGCGATCCCGTCCGTGAACATCATCTTGTGCTCTCGTGCCTCGCGCGCGAGCACCTCATCCTTGGCGTCAATCGTATCGCGGATCGAGCGGACGAGCCCACTGAGACCGGCGTCCGCCTGAAGCACGAGGAGCGGTCCCGCGCCGAGCGAGTCGAACTCGGGCAGCGCGCCCGGGCGGTCGCTGCGACGGATCGTCCCGACGCGGACCGTATCATACCCCGTCATGTCCTCGCGGTCGGTGAACAGCCGCCCACGCATGCGACGGACGTACATCGTTTGCGGATTCTGCCCGGTGTTTTCGTCGCGCTGTTTCACGGGATAGGGTTCGTAGCGCGGCGTTCCGCTCGTATCCTCGGGGTTCTCCAGACTCACCGAGTTCGCACGCACCGCCTGCATCTCGGGAATCCCGAGGTGGATGTCGATCGGCCCATCGGCCGCGTCCAACGCGCTTGCGAAATTGACGGGGCCGACCTCCGTGTTCTCCGGAATCCGAACCCAAGTGCCGTCCTTCATCCGCACCGTGCAACTGTCGAGCCGCAGGGTGAAGTTCTCGAGCGGTTCCTTCGCCACTTCGATCTGCGAAAAGCCCCAGGCAAAAGGGCGTAGCGAATCCATGCCCGTTCGGACGACGGTCTCGGTCCAGCGCTGCGCGGCCTGGAGGTGGTGTGGGCGGAGGAACATGCCTTCCGACCAGTGAACTTCCGTCCAAAAACTCATTCAGCCCACCCTCTCAATGAAGGTACCGGATCGTCCCCACGACCGCGCCCGAAGTTGCTGATGACCGCGCGGAAGCGCTGGTCATCCTCTTCCCACAAGGACGGGACGCGGAAGATGCGCTCATTCGGCGTCCTTGCCCGTGTGCAGCTTCCTTTTCGTGGTGATCTTGATGAATTGGTTTTCGTGCCCCGAGCCGGTTCCGATCTTGACGTAAAGATCGCGATGGAAATCGCCGGGCGGATTGAAGACGACCGGCTGGGTCGGAAGCACGCTTCCGTCTCGCCCCGCGAACATCGGAAAAACGTAGATCACCGATCCGGTCTTATGCCATTTACTGGAATCGAATTCGATACCGCTGATCCGAATCGTCTCCGTGCCGTCGAGCTTGGCGCCCGAGAGTCCCCTGCCCCTCCAAGTGCCGTAAAGATCTTTCTTGTGGGAGAGATAGTATACCTGTTTCTTTGGAAGCTCGAACCTACCTTCACCGGGCACGCCCGTGGGCCTCCTCGCCTCCCAAACCTTGGCGGTGATGGGTGTACCATCGGGATCGAGGGCTTGGTTCATGGGGTTTTCCAGATCCTCCGGATAGACGCAAACGATATCGACGTGGAGCCATTCGCCGTCCCGTTCGCTCGCGGTGTTTATGATGTCGTCCTGGGAGATGGTCAAGACCCTCGCGCATCCCAGCCACGGCGCGAGGGATGCCGAAACGGCCAGAAACATCGAGATCCTTCGTCCACGCGCGTGTGATACCGCCTTGGCGAGCAAAGTTACCATGTTCATGTAGTTCCTTTCAATGTCCCGCGACGACGTCAGCCGCCTCGTCCAAACGCATCCGCCATTCTCTCGCTGAGCAACTCCCAGATGCGCTGCTCCAACAGGTGGTTGCCGTCCTCGCGCAGGTAGTCCCGTATGGTGCGGTTGGGGTCCGAGCCCGTGCCGAGAGTACCGTGGAGCTGCGTGTGAAGCTCTGACGCAAT
>JADFHG010000513.1 GCA_022567365.1 Planctomycetota bacterium
AGCATTTCCGGTGATCTTGTCGCGGCATCGAGAGAGCAAGCGTCCTTAAGAGCGCGTCCTAAAACCGGCGGGAACCCCGGTTCTTTCCGAACCCCGACCGTGAGGGAGGGGCTTTTAGGACGCACTCTAAGTACTTCGTCCGCCACAGGGGGCGGACGCCATGAAACGGTCGAAATCGGGCTCGACGGAGAATCGCCTTGGCCATCATCGCGGGTATCGATGAAGCGGGGTTGGGACCGACGCTCGGGCCGTTGGTCGTGTCGGCCGTAGCGTTTCGCGTGCCCGACGACCGCGCCGACGCATGCCTGTGGGAGTTGCTCGCGGATGTATGCACGAGCGACGTGAGACGAACCGGCCATCGACTCGTCATCGCGGACAGCAAGAAGATGTTCGCGGGTCGCAAGAGCCTTGCGCTGCTCGAGCGCGCCGCGTTGATCATGCACGCGATTCGCGAGGAGCGCTCCCCCGGTTCCGCAAGCGCACGACCGACGGCCGCGAGTGCGCACGATGCGATCGAGCACCCGACGGCATCGTCTCCAGTTGACACGGTGACGTCGGCTCCGGTTGCCGCCCATACATCGGCTGCGGTCGCCACCCGTTCGCCGGTGCCGCCTGCCCGAGATATGACATCGGCCGCGACGTCGAACGGTCCTGAGCATTCCGATTCATCGACCGCCGCAACGGCTGAACGCCCATTGTCGCGCAGAGTGCCGGGAACGTGGCGCAGTTTGCTGCACGATCTCGCTCGACCCGTGCTACCCGAAATGGAACAATACCCTTGGTACGTCGATGCCGATTGGGAATTGCCCCTTAGCAAAGGCGTCGGCGACCTCGGCACGCGGGCGAATGCCGTTCGGCGCGCTTGCGTCGCAAAGGGCGTTACGTTTCTCGGCGCCCAGTGCGAGCCGGTTCTCGCGGGGCGATACAACCATCTCATCGAACGAACGCGGAACAAAGCCGTCGTCCTTTCGTGTACGGCGATGGGGTTAGCCGCGCGCGTCGTACGGGCGGCGGGGGCCGAACCGGTTCGGCTGTATATCGACCGGCTTGGCGGGCGCATGCGTTATCGCGAAGTGCTGACGACGGCCGGTTTCGGTGAAGACCTGCACATCGTCGAGGAAACCGAAACGTCGAGCGTATACCGTTTTACCAAGCAGAACCGTCGCCACGAGATTCGTTTCGTAACCGGCGCCGACGCACGACACATGCCGGTCTCGCTCGCGAGCATCTACAGCAAGTACCTGCGGGAGACCTTTATGAAGGCGTTCAACGAGTTCTTCACGGCGCTGCAGCCGGGTCTGAAACCGACCGCCGGTTACTACACCGACGCCAAGCGCTGGCTCGCGGACGCTGAAGCGATGCTCGCCCGTCAGTGCGTGGATCGAACGATGCTCATCCGCGTACGGTAGCGAATAGGCCGCCTCGAACGCCACTAATGAACATGACCGCCTCCGTGCGCCGCGTGTTCGTCACGACCCAGTATCAACCCCGCACAGCGGGGTTGGCAACGCCTCCTGGCCGATACCCCGCGCGATGTCGCGAACTCGCATGGGGAAGTTCCCGCTTTCGTCTTCCGACCCGCGGGCTTCAGCCCGCGCGATGTTGCGGAATCCTGGTAAGTCTCAATCAAACACCGATACCGCGCCGTGCCTTGTAATCCAGCGATAGCGCGAGCCGCACCGACGTATGATCCGATGTGGCTACCTGCCGCAAGTATTGCCCGCTCCACCGTTCGGCGCAAGTTTGACAAGGATGGCACCGATGGATAGCGTATCCATCATATTCGCGGTCCAACAGGGAGTGACCATAGATGTCCATCGAAAGCTGGTCCGATCAGATCCTCGTCGTCGAGTTGCAGAACGACCCGGCGTTTACGGACGACATGACGGCGACCATCGATCAGGTGGCCGAGCGCAAGGACGTCAGCGTCGTGCTCAACCTCAGCGGGATCGGCTATCTGAACTCTTCAAACATCGCCAAGCTGCTCAAGCTCAGAAAGTCCCTCATCAGCAACTCACAACGGCTCATCCTCTGCGGCATCGACACGAACGTGTGGGGCCTGTTCCTCGTGACCGGTCTGGAAAAGGTCTTCGAATTCGCCGACGACTTGCCCACCGCCCTGGCCACCGTCCAAATCGGGGCCGACTCGCGCTAGTGTGGTGATTCAAGCGGATGGCCTCTTGTCCGAGCCTCGACCGCATGGGAGGGGCCGTGCTTTCATTGGTCAAACCGCTTCCTGTCCGGCGCGGTTCGGGTCACGATACGCCTCCCCAATTCTGAATCACTGCACTCTAAACCCTCCACCGTGCTGCGGGCTCCAGCAAGCCGGCTTTGCCAGGCCCGCGCGATACCACGGACTTGGCGCGACGTTTCGTTTGGTGCGAACAACCGCGCGGGTTGAGGCCCGCGGCGCAGAGGAGATAGGAACGCGTTCGCACGGGTGCCGCACCTTCTCCGTTGGAATGCGCTGGCTGATCCGGCGGACGACGCCGGATGATTCGACAAGCGACGCCACCGGCCCGCGGATCATCGCTTCTCCACCTCGAAAACGAGGCGGGCCACCCGCCCAAAACGAAATGGGCCTCCCGAAAAAAAAGTAGCCGCCGCCCCCCGCGGCGGCCGGAGAAGTTTGGGAGCGTTTCGCATGCCCACGTCCGTCACGGGCGGCGGACGCTATTCGGAATTCGTTAACTGGCTGCTACGGCTCGGACAGGAAACGCTGAATCTCTTGTAGCAGCCGCTTTCCCTGCTCGGTCTTGAAGATGTGTTGGGCGTGGGCGGTCCCGTCGAGGATGACCAACTTTTTCGGATCCGGCGCTTTTTCGTATTGTTCGCGAATGCTTGGAAGTCG
>JADFHG010000514.1 GCA_022567365.1 Planctomycetota bacterium
CGACACGGCAAATCTGAACCTGTGGCCCGGCAGGACACGGTCGTCGTGGTCCGCGGTGGTGATCATCGTCGCCGGATACGCGGTACCCGCGCGAAGGTTGTGCAGCGGCGAGTATGCATAGAGCGCCGCGAACTCCTCCGCATCGTCCGGCGAACCATAGTCGGACGTCCACGCCCGCCCGATGGTGAACTTGTGAAACCTGAGCATGTCGAGCACGCCCACGGCCGGCAGGGCGGCGCCGAACAGGTCCGGTCGTTGGGTGATGCAGGCGGCCACGAGCAGACCGCCGTTGCTGCCACCGGCAATCGCCAGCTTCGGCGACGACGTGTAGTCGTTTTCAATCAGCCATTCCGCGGCTGCGATGAAGTCGTCGAAGCAGTTTTGCTTCGTGAGCTTCATGCCCCCCTCGTGCCACGCCTTGCCATATTCGCCGCCGCCGCGGATGTTGGCGACCGCGTAGACCCCGCCCATTTCCATCCAAACGAGATTGCTGACGCTGAACCGCGGTTTGATCGAGATGTTGAACCCGCCGTATCCGTATAGATAAGTCGGATTCGCGCCGTTCAACTTCAGCCCCTTCTTGTGGGTGATGAACATGGGGATCCGCGTCTCGTCCTTGCTGAGGTAAAAGACCTGTTTCGTTTCATATAGGCCGGGGTCGAAGTCAACCTTCGGTTGGCGATAGATGGTGCTCTCACCCGTGATCATGTCATACCGATACACCGTCGTGGGCGTGGTGAAGCCGGTGAAGGAGTAAAACGTCTCCTTGTGATCGCGCCGACCGGCGAACCCGCTGGCCGACCCGATGCCGGGCAGAGGTATGTCGCGGACGTGCGCGCCGCTGAGATCAAACGTCCGAACGACCGTGTGCGCATTTTCGAGGTATGAAGCGATGAACGTGTCGCCGACGACGCTGACACTCTGCAATGCGTTCTCGGCCTGCGGTATGATCTCCTGCCAATAGCGCCGCTCGGGCTTGCTGATGTCGATGGCGATAACCCTCCCGAGCGGGGCGTCGAGGTCGGTTCGGAACCAGAACTCCGTACCGTCGTTGCCGATGAAATCGTATTCGGCCTCGAACTTGTCGATGAGCTCGATCACCTTGCCGTTCGGGTCGGCTAGATCCTTGTAAAAGATCATGTATTCGCGGTGGGTGCCCTTCCAGACGGTGATGACCGCGTAGCGACCGTCTTCGGTGACGCTTGCACCGAAACCCCAGTTCTTCTCGTCCGGGCGTTCGTAGATCAACTCGTCTTCCGCCTGCGCGGTGCCGAGGCGATGGTAATAGAGCTTCTGGTATTCGTTTACGGCTGCCAGTTTGTTGGCACCCGTCGGTTCGTCATAGCGGCTGTAGAAGAACCCAGCACCGTCGTGCGTCCATGAAGCGCTCGAAAACTTGATCCACTCGACCTTGTCGGGCAGATCCTCACCGGTCTCGATATTGCGGACGTGCCACGTCTGCCAGTCCGAACCCGACGCCGAAAGACCATACGCCATGAACCGTCCGTCCTCGCTGATCCGCACGCCCGACACCGACACTGTGCCGTCCTCCGAGAGCTTGTTCGGATCGATGAGCACGCGCGGCTCGTCGTCGAGCGAACGGGCGGTGTAGTAGACGTTTTGGTTCTGCAACCCGTCGTTCTTGGTAAAGATGTAGCGCCCGCCGTGTTTGGACGGAGTACCATACTTCTCGTAGTTCCAAAGCTCCGTCAGTCGATCGCGGATCCCATCGCGCTGCTTGATCCCGGCGAGGTAGCCGAAGGTGACCTTGTTCTGCGCCTCGACCCACTCCGCGGTCTCTTGCGAGTCGAGATCCTCGAGCCAGCGGTACGGATCGGCGACCTGCGTGCCGTGATGATTCTCAACGATCGCGCCCTGGCGCGTCTGCGGATACGAAATGGACGTCTGGCGGGCGTCGCCGGTAGTCGCACAGCCCAGCCCCAAGATACAAAAACATGCCGCCGGGGCGGCCAACCGCGAGTGTCGAAGTCGAATCATGTTTTCAGCCCTCTCACTTTTTATACCATTGAGGACGCCTGGCGATTGATCGTTACGCCGGCGGTCGGGTGACGCACAATTGACATCCACCGAAAGAATCGATCCCCAGTATATCGTATCGCGCCTCGGTGCCTATCAGCCTGTTGAAAAAGGGCGACCCCTTGTGTGGCAGGGGCTTCCAGCCGGTGAAAACACGGGCTGGGCAGCAAGCTGGCCGGCAAGCCGGTTGTACCGATGCCAGGTCTGTACCACACGTTTTTGAACAGGCTGCTATAGGCGCCAAGCCGACGGCGGAGTGCGCAAGTGCCCGCAAACGGGCGCGCATCGCGCCGTATTTGCTCAAAGAGCGCGTTCAGGCACCCTCTTTCCGAGGCGCGAGCGGGCGATGGCGCGATGGCACGGCCAAACCGTTTGCAGTGTCGTGACACAGGACGTGCGGCGTGGAAGGACGTGTGTCACAGGGCAAGGCCCCAACCGCCGCCGACGGTGGAAGCACGGCGCGGCACGCGCCCGCTTGACGCCGCCCCGCGTCGGCCAAGAATTGTCCCGCAAGCCCGATGACTTCGATTCACAATGCCATTCCCGACCCCGGCGACGCCGATCGACCCGAACCGCGCGGCCGCTTCATGCCGTGGATTGTCCTGGCGATCATCTTGCTCTTCGCGACTTATACGCGCCTCGCCGGACTGGGCGTCCCTTCATTGTGGTTGGACGAGCTATCGACCTGGACAGTCTCGCAAATGAACCTCGGCGAGAGCCTCGGCTGGGCACCGTAGCTGACCGTGCCTCCCCTCTATCAGCTGATTCTCCGAGCGACCGTCGATGGGGCACACCCAGCCGAATGGG
>JADFHG010000026.1 GCA_022567365.1 Planctomycetota bacterium
GCGAGCACGACGACTATCATCATAGCGCGAATCGGTGAACTTGTGCGCAATCTCAGGTGAGCGCGCCGGGGGCATCTTGATGAATCCGGAACAGAATAGACAACCTCGCGATGAGTCGGCCAAGAAGGGTTCGCGGCGATGGACGCTCCTCATGCTGGGGTGCGGTCTCGTCGTCGTTTACTTCGCGGCGCTCTCACCGACCAAGGCGCTCGATGGCTGGTTCGAAGATTATGACGCCGCGCTGGCGGAGGCGGCGTCGAGCCACCGAATCGTGCTCCTCGATTTCTTCGGCGACTACTGCCCACCGTGCGTCATGATGGAACGATACGTCTTCGGCAAACCCATCGTTCGCGAGGCGCTAGTGGGTTTCGTAGCCGTGCGGGTGAATGCTTCCGAGCAGGTTGACATTTTTCGTCGGTACGGCGTGAGCGAGATGCCGACGTTCATCGTGACCGATGCATCCGGAACCCCGATTGCACGCGCCGAAGGCTACCACGACAAAGAAGATTTCGCCGCGTTCCTGACGCAGGCGGCAGAGCTGTCGCGACTTCCCGCAGGATGGTAGCGCGCGGAGCGACAATAGCGCGCGTTTGCAGTCACGACCCTTTCGTAGCGTCCGCCCCCCGTGGCGGACGGATGATTTACCGGCAAGCCGGCTGGCCGGTCCCCAGCCGAGGGCGGCTGGGCTACAGGTTTGCGATGTTCCCAGCCGAGGGCGGCTGGGCTACACGCCGCTAGGCCGTAGCCAGTTGAACGCTCGTCCGGGCGGCTCGCGCATCCAGCGCCGCCCATCGCCTCATGGCCGCACACACATCGCCCCACTCCGCCGACAATCGGCGCCGAATGAAGGCCGCGTAAAGCCGATCCAGGGTCTGAGCCGCGTTTCGCATGTGACCGAATCGTTCCTCTAGCGCGGCGGAAGGATCCGGTTCTTCGGTTTGCGGTAGCGCCAGGCTCGACACATTCAGCGAGGGGCCGTCGAGTGTCAGCGACCACTCCCCGTGGAGCCCACCGAGGAGTAGCCCCATTTTCGTCGGCAACTTGCCGATGCGCAGGGCCGCCTTGGACTCCGGCGCACGCGCCGGTGCGTCCGTTCGGATCGAGTCCTTTCCGGTCACACCGAACCCGCACTCGAGGTGCATGAGCCGGTCGATGGCCAGCGTAAGTGATTCGCCGAGGTCGAGTTCGACGACGCCTTCGCGCGTATCGACGACAAACCACAACCAGGCGAGAAACTCACGACCGAAGAAAAGTCGATCGGTCCCGGGAAACGCCGCGATTCCCGCTGCGCCGGATTCGGTCGCAACGTCGGGCGCGGATACCAGAAACTCCGGCGCCGCATCGTCAAACGCCCGCTCGGCGTCATTGCGCTGGGCGATGCGATAGGCCATTTCCTCGGCGGTGGCCGGGGCGAGCGTCGTTTCGAAGGTGTCGGCGAATAGCGCCACCATTTTGTCGCTCGCGGTCGCGCCGAGATTGCCGAAATATACCACGCCCTCGCGCAGATCGATCACCACCGGGTGCGCGCTGACGCGCCGAAAAGCGCCGGCGCGCGCTTCCTTGTCGGCGCGATCCTGTGCGGCTTCTCGCGCGGCGCGGCGATCCAGTTTGGAAAGGTGCTCCCGCCCGGAGGCCTCGAGTGCGGCGGCCTCCTCGATCTTGCGATAACTCTGCACGATGGCGGACGGTGCGGTCGTGCGATCCATGCGCATCGCGAGGTATATGAACGGTCCGGCGGAGATTCGCTCGGCGGCGCCGAAGTCGACGTCGAACAGATGCGTCGGCACGATCCAGCCCGTTTCGACGCCGTCGGACTCGGCCGCACCGTATTTGCCGAACGCACAAGAGGCCACCCGCTCGAGCCATTTTTCGTCGAGCGCGCGGGGGTGCTTGCCGGTCATGAAGTAGCGTCGAAACGTAACGAGTCCGGATGCGAATCCCATGATGACCTCCCAACCGATCGACGGAACGGCGACCCACGCGGCAAACGTGGTAATCCCGGAACCGTGCAAAAAAAACGCGAACGACACGCCGAACGTGCCTCGGACAACACCTGCCACCAGTTGGCACCATCTACGAGGACGCCCACGGGACGATACGCGCGGCTACCGGACCCGTCAACGCAGTCGCGCGGGCGCAATCTGTGAAGAATGTGTGACTTTCCGCGCAAGTGCCGCTGGTTGGGTACTCTCGGGCGGGCGCGAAGTTTTTTGGATGTTTTCGAGTGGACCGAGCGATCGACGCGTGCCCGCGGGCGAGATGGATGCCCCGCGATTCGGTTTCACACCTGCCGGCCGACATGGCGTGCGATGTCCGTTCACCGTTCCGGACGAAGCGTTCATGGTAATGGCATTGGTGGCGGGCGGTCTGGATCATATCAACGGTGCCGTCCGCTACCCGGCCGTGTTTGACGGATTGTAGGTCGGGCTCTGCCCGACAATGGCGAAGTGAAGGACGTGCTGAACGACCAGCGCTATTGCGGAGTCGCCCGGGGCGGCCCACGAGCCTGGAGATTCTGCCTGCGGCTACCAGCATGGCAATCCCTCTCCGTCGAACATACGATTACGATGGAGTAATTGAGCCGATGATGAAGTGCCGCAATTGCCGCTACGACCTGCGAGGCCAAACCTCGCCGCGCTGCCCAGAGTGTGGTACCGGATTTGAGTTCGACGATCCTTCAACCTACGTCGGCGATCAACCAAATCTCATAGTCAGAAATTTCGACCGCGTGGGGGAAATCGTCACGCGGCGCTGGTATGCAGTAGGCTTCGTTCTCGCGGTAAACGTCTTCTTCGCATGGTCGGTCGGACCGGATTTGTACCACGACGGGACTAGATCGGTCCACGTCTTTGTCGGCGCGGACCTGCGAGCACTACTCAGGGCTTGGGAGATTCAGCAGCGTGAAAGGCCGGGTGAGGGGGGGTTCGATCTTGACGCAGCCATGTCCAACCTCGAGCCTCGCCTCGGAAAAGACGTGCTGATCCGACGGCGACTGGCCGTCATCCGAGCGTACTACGCAAAATGGGTCGTGTTGCCGTCCCTGTTGTACGCGCTCGTGCTAGCCGCCGCCCACTGGAGACGGAACTACATCCGGGCACGCCTGTGGAGCGGTATTTCACTTCTTCTACTGGCGACCTGGACCGTGTTCACGACGCAGGTTCATCGCGCGCGCTCCATACCGGCGAGCTACGCCTACCTTAGCGACTTTGTTGTTCTGGCAGGCGCAAGTGCCACAGCATCGCCGAAGGAAGCTACTGTCGTAGCATATGAGAAGACGCCGTTTCCGACTGGATATCAATACGTGGCATTCGCCGACGGTACGGTCAGGGCCTACAAGGCAGCGCAGGTTCAGGATCTAGTGATCAGCGAGCCGAATAGTCGGGTTGGTGATTAGCATCGAAACACAGTGTGGCAGATCGAGCATGGCCCGACAATGCCGTAGTCATGGACGTGCCGTCGGGCAGAGCCCGACCTACGGCGTTGTTGACTCGACAGGTGCCTCGCCCTTGCGATGGAAGCCACAGATCAAAGTTGGCACCAGCCTACGCCGTGGCGTTTGTCGCCCCGGCGACCATGGATTCGAGGCTTGCGATGTCGGCTTTGTGTTCAGCGTTGTGTTGGGCGATAAGCGAAGACGCCGACATTTGCGCGGAGACGCACCCTGCCGCGCGGTCGTACTTGACGGCGACCGCGCGGGTGCTCTCGAGCAGGCGCGGGAGGATTAAATCGAGCTGCTGAAAATGAAGGTCCGCCGATTCGAGATCGGCCTCCCGCGGCGCGGGCGCGCCGCCCGATTCGATGATGAGCGACGCCAGCGCCTCCCGCCTTCGGGCGTTCGCACCCATCATCCGTTCGATGACCACGTGGTCGTTCGTCGACGGCCCTGCCACGAAGATTCCCGACTCCGCAAGGCGCGGCAGGAGATAGGACTGCTCCGCGCCGAGCAGTTCGTTGAGCACGTCGATGATGCGCTGGTCGATCATGGCCGCTTCACATCCCGATCGTTGTGCCCCGCCGCGTCGTCAACCCATGCGTCCGCCATCGCTGAATGGTCGCCTTCGACTGATGGCTCGGCCGAAACCGTCGCGTCCGCGGTCGGCACGAACATACGTCGGGCAAAATGGTCGGCGGTGGACTTGAATCCGTTGGCGAAGATGAACATGACCGGAAAGAGCACGATCGCGCAGACGTTGACCATCGCCATCCCACCGAACGACGGCCGAAGCACCGCCTGTCCGTCGTCGCGAAGCGTCATCCTGACCACGATCCGCAGATAGTAATAGAGGCTCACCACCGTGTTCAGCCCCATCACCATGATGAGGAACCAGCCCAAGGTGCTGTCGAGCCGCCCGAGGGCGATCCATATCCACCACTTGCCGAGGAATCCGCCGAAGGGCGGCAGCCCGACGAGCGACATGAGACAGATGATCATCGGTATGGCGAGCGCCGGCGCGCGACGGATCAGCCCGGTGAACGCGTCGATGTCGTCCGTGCCGGTGGCCCAATAGACCATCGCGGTCACGCCGAACGCGCCCAGGTTCATGAACAAATAGATAAAAACGTAGGCAAGAAGTGCACTGATCCCGGCCTCACTGCCGGCCACGTCGGGGTGAATAAAGACGGCCGTCGCCATTAACATGTAGCCGGCGTGCGCGATCGATGAATAAGCAAGCAGCCGTTTGACGCTTCGCTGGCGGTAGGCCGCAATGTTGCCCAGGGTGCAAGTGATCGCGGCCACGATGGCGATACCCCATGCGATCGGCTCGACCGTGTGCATGAGGCCGGCCGCGCCGACCGTACCGCAGAATATCGCAACCAGCCGCACCAGCAGAATCAAACCGGCCGCCTTGCTGACGACGCTGAGCCAGGTCGTGACCTCGATCTTGGCCGCCTGAAACGCGTCGGGACACCAGAAGTGAAAGGGCACCGCCGATATTTTGAAGGCCACGCCCGCGAAGAAGCAGAGCAGTGCCACCGAAACGAGGACGACGTCGCGACCTCCGCCGGCGAAACTGAGGGCGACCATCTTTGCGATGTCCGCGAAGTTCAGGCTCCCGGCGAGCCCGTATAGCAGACTCGCTCCATAGAGCATGATCGCCGCGCAAATCGCGCCGAAGATCATGTATTTGAGGCCGCCCTCCGCGCCCGCGCGATCCCGCTTGTTGAAACTGACCAGTGCGTAGCTCGGCAGCGACGCCATCTCGATCGCCATCACGATCATCAGCAGGTTGCTCGTGCTGACCATCAACACCATGCCCAGGGCACTGCCGAGAAGAAGGACAAAGAACTCGGGAGCGTCGCGTTCGGTCGCGGCGGAGCCGATCCACCAGAGACCGATCACGCATCCGAGAAAGGCGAGCATGAGGAGCTGATAGCCGGCGGAGAGATTGTCGATGATGAGCATGCCCGAACCGGAGACCGTGGAAAGCCCCGACGTGCCCCCATCGGCGACCTGCATGGCTACGCGGATCGCCATGACGAACGCCGCGGTGACACCGATCGCCACCACAGCGGTGATCGTCCTCGTGCGCCGACCGAGAAGGATGGGACAGGTCACGACGGCGAGCATCGTGCACACGAGCACGATCATCGGAGACACCAGCCAAAGGTGTTCGCCGATCGGGATGTTCGCCCAGTAGTCTGTCGCGGCGATTACGTTCAAGTCTGCTCCGTCTTTCTATCTTGCCGATGGAAACGGCTGCTGCCGGCCCCTTTCGCAAATACCGCGCGGGCTAAAGCCCGCGGCTCGGGGATGATTGGCGCACGGTTCACGTCAACTCAACCCTGCGCCGCCAAGACACCCGCCAGCAGCGGATTCAACGTCCCGTTCGTGAAGTTGAAAACCGTTTGCATCGGGAGCACCCCCATGGCGATGCACAGCACCGCGAAGGAGACCAGTATGAACTTCTCGCGCCCCGTGGCGTCCGGATAGCCCATGTACTGCTCGCGTTCCTTGCCGAGGTACACCCGGCGGATGAGCCAGAGGATGTATCCGGCGGTCAGGACCACACCGAAGGCGGCGATGATCGCGACCGGATAGGCCCAAGCGAACTTGTCGGCCGCCTGGAACGTGCCGATCAGCACCCAAACTTCGCCAATAAAGCCGCACAACCCCGGCAACCCCAGCGACGCGAAGAATCCGATCGTCGCAAACGTGCCATACTGCGGCATCGTCAGCCACAAGCCGCCGTAACGGTTGATTTCCCGATGGTGCGCCCGGTCGTAGATGACCCCGACCAAAAAGAAGCACATGGGTGAGCTGATACCGTGGGCGATCATCTGGAACATCGCCCCTTGAAACCCGGCGGGCGTCATGACCGCCAGACCGAGCAGCACGTATCCCATATGGGAAATGCTGCTGTAGGCGACGAGCCTCTTGAAATCGGTCTGGGCCATCGCGCAGAGCGCGCCATATATGATGCTCACCAGTCCGATCATCGCCAGAAGGAACGCCCAGTGTTCCGCGCCCGTCGGAAAGATCGGATAACACAACCGCAGGAATCCGTATCCACCCATCTTCAGCAACACGCCGGCGAGGATCATGCTGATCGGCGTCGGGGCCTCGACGTGTGCGTCGGGCAGCCACGTATGCACCGGCACACAGGGCAGCTTGATCGCAAACCCGATGAACAGGAACATGAACATCACCGGGGCGAACTTCAGGCCGAGGAACACCGTATCGATCGCCGTGAAATGCGCTTGAATCGCCTTGTTCGTGGCGAGTTCGATCAGATCGAACGTACCCCCCGTCAGGCGAAAGCCGTCGGTACGATATCCCGATTCGACGCCCTGCGTCGTCACGTAGGCCGGCGTCGCCGGATCCTGGTTTTCGGCCATCCTCATCGCGTTGGTCACGGCGTCACCGCTGTACATGAACATCGCCACGAGACCGACGAGCATCAGTACCGACCCGCCGAGCGTGAACAGGAAGAACTTGATCGCCGCGTATTCCTTGCGTTCGCCGCCCCATACGCCGATGAGGAAATACATCGGCAGGAGCATCACTTCCCAGAACACGTAGAAGAGGAAGAAGTCGAGCGAGACGAAGACGCCCAGCATTCCCGTTTCGAGAAGGAGAAACAGGACGAAATACGCTTTGATGCTCTTGGTGATCTTCCAGGTGTTGAAGTTCCAACTGGCCACGCACGCGAGGAACGACACAAACGTCGTCAAGACGAGCAGCGGAAAGCCCAGCCCGTCGATGCCCAGGTAGTACTCGATGGTGAAGCTGTCGCTGACGATCCAGTCATGACGCTCCATGTGGCGGATCGTACCGTAGCTCGAGCCGAACGCCTCCTCGACCGCCGCCGCCGAACCGTCGGTAAAGAACGTGCCGAACAGCGTGAGCGACAGCACGAACGTCGCCAGCGTGAAGACCACGCCCACCTTTCGCACCTGATCCTTCGGCGCGAACATACACACAAGCGCGCCGAGCGTCGGCAAGAACACGATGATCGATAGAAGATGATCCGTCACAGTTTCACTACCTGGCTATCCTTGCAAACAGAGCTACGAAAAACGCCGATCTCCCAGCCGAGGGCGGCTGGGCTACAGGCTCCTGATGTAGCACACCCGCCCTCGGGTGTGAACCAGCATGACGGCCCGAAGGCTAGGCGACCAGTGCCAAGCACCGTTTCGACTTCAACAACCCGCCGCTACCCGCCGCCCATTGCCACGGCCGATGCCGGTTGACCACTCGTTCCGAAGTAGACCAAACACACCACCGCGACGGCCGCCACGCCGACCGCGAACAAGACGTAGTTGCGAATCCGCCCCGTCTGCGGACGCTGCGACACACCCGCGAGGTCCATCGACGACTGCGCCACGCCGTTGAACAATCCGTCCACGAACTGCGCGTCGAGCACCTTTCCCGTAAACGCCGCAAAACGCTCCGTTACCGCGGCGAGCGTGTCGTAGAACATATCCACGACCCACGTGTCGAAGAAGCGGCACGTCTTCGCGACGACCACACACCCCTTGACCCAAACGAAGTCGTATAGCTCGTCAATATAATACTTCCGCACCAGCACCGTGTGGATCATCGAGATCGGTCTGATTCGTCGAATGCGCTCGGCCGTATCCAAGCCGTTTCGATAGATGAAAAACGCGAAACCCATGCCGACGAGAAACGCGAAACCCACGAGCCAGATCAACGCCTGGTGTGCGTGGTGGATCGCCGGCGCATGGCTCGTGCCGTCGATCGCCATGACCATTGATGCCGCGGTCGCGGCGCCGGCCGCGTCCGCAATGAGCGGTCTGAACAGAAAGTAGCTCGCCCAGAGGGTTCCAACCGCCAGCACGACCAACGGGACGTACATGAGTTTGCTCTCGTGGGCGTGTTCATAGACCTGCGCGTCGCGCGGCTGCCCCATGAACGTCATCCACCAGCAACGGAACATGTAAAACGGTGTGATGTAGGCCGTAATGATCGCTGCCCAAAACATCCACTTGGGAATCTTCACCTCGGCCATTCGGGCGAAGATCGCCGCCTTGTCACCGGCGCCGTGCCCATCGCCCGCCTGCGCTCCATCATCCGAGTGCCCTGCGCCCGCCGCATGGGTTTCGCCTCCCGCGTGGGTTTCACCGCCAACTTGTGCGAGGCCCGCGCGATCGCCGTCGCCGTGCCCACCGGTTTGCTGGAGCTCGTGTTGGGTATCGCCGTGCGTAAACGCCGGGAGGTGGATCCCCGCTTTTTTCGGCGTTTCCGCGTGCTCGCCATCGTTCCCCTGTGGTGCGCGGCCGAGCGACGTCGACGCCAGGCGTACCGGTGTCCTCGAGTTCGCAATGGGATCACCGCTATGGTCCGCCCGTGCGTGTTCACCGTCATGTTCACCGGCGTGACCCTCGCCGACAACGTCGTCGTAGGACTCCCATTCGTACGCGCGTACGTACGCAACGGCCAGGATTTCGTCCTTACTGTGGTAGCCCCCGATCCCGATGCCCAACCCCGGTATTCCCGTGCCGGCGATCGCAAGAACGCCGACCAGGAACGTCCACCCGGTAAACGGCATTTTGCGGATCAGCCCGCCCATCTTCCGCATGTCCTGCTCGTGGTGGCAGCCCTCGATGACTTGGCCCGACGCGAGGAACAGCATGGCCTTGAAAAACGCGTGCGTCATCAGGTGGAACAGGGCGGCGACCCACGCGCCGCAGCCTAGACCGAAGATCATGTAACCGAGTTGGGAAAGCGTCGAATACGCGAGGCACTTCTTGATATCGGTCTGGACGACGGCGACCAGCGCCATGAGTATCAACGTGATGCACCCGATCCCCGCGACGAACAGCAGCGCTTCGGGCGTCATCAGGCGGAACACGCGCGCCACGAGGTAGACACCGGCGGCGACCATCGTGGCCGCGTGGATCAAAGCGCTGACCGGGGTCGGACCGGCCATCGCGTCCGGCAGCCACACGTGCAACGGGAACTGGGCGCTCTTGGCCATCGCCCCGCAAAAGAGCGCAATACCCATGAGCGTCGGCAGCGACCACCCGAGAAGCGTAAAGGTGCTCGCGAAGAGGCCCGTGCCGGCGGCATATTGCGCCGCGAAGTTCTCGGCGGCCTGATCGAGGTCGAACGTGCCCAAATGAAACACGACCAGCATCATCCCGATGATGAACCCGAAATCACCCACCCGGTTGGTGATAAACGCCTTCATCGCGGCGGCCGAGGCAAACGCCTTGTCGAAGTAGTAGCCGATCAACAGGTAGCTGCAGAGTCCGACGAGTTCCCAGAAGATGAACAGGAAAAGAAGGCTGCTGCTGACCACGAGGCCGAGCATGCTGAACCCGAACAGCGAGAGGTACGCGAAAAATCGGTGATACTTGCTGGTGCCCGCGACCTCGTCGCTGTGACCGGCCATGTACCCCACGCTGAAGATGAAAATCAGGAGTGCGATGAACGCGACCATGAAATACATGGCCACGGTGAGCGAGTCGAGCTTGACACCGACGTCGATCGGGATCGTGCCCATGTTCGCCCAATGGAAGCGGTATGCGTTTTCGGTGAGCGCCGCCCGCGAGGCCGGGTCTTCGCCGAGCCACCACCCGACAAGAACCCACGTCGCACAAAGCAGCGGCACGCCCATACCGAGCACGACACACAGCCAGCCCGACTTGGGCTTGCCCAGCTTCGGGCCGAAAAAGACCAGCAGCCAGAAGCTGATCATCGGCGAGAGCACGCCGAGTGCGAGCAGGATTTCATACTTGTGAGTCATTTGCCATTCAAACGGTGGCACATCTATTCCGCCGAATCTGGCGCATTCGCGATACCGAGTTGGGCACCACCATCTTTCCAGTGTCGTGATTCACGCAGTGTATCTCTTATCCGAACCGCGACCGTGAGGGAGCGGAACGCATTGGACAACGCCAAAGCTTCGTGAACGGCATCGCGCCATGATGCCCCATTTACTAGACACTACATAAGTGCAGCGATTCAAGCAGATGGCCTCTTATCCGAACCGCGACCGTGAGGGAGCGGACCTGCCTTCATTGCTCAAGCCGCTTCCTGACGGGCGCGGTTCGGATCAGGGTGGGCCTCCCTCAATTCTCAATCACTCCACTCGTGCGGCAAACCACTCGGTGTTTATCTGACACGTTCCGCGACCGTCTCAACTTCAGCGCGACACCTTTGCCTACCATCGCGCGGGCTGAAGCCCGCGGCTCAGTTTGTCCGACTGCCGCGCCGCGCGGTTTGTCCGATTGCCGCGCCGCTCAGTTTGTGCGATTACCGCGCGGCGCGGTTTGACCGATTCCTGCGCGGCTCAGTTTGTCCGACTGCCGCGCCGCGTGGTTTGACCGACCACCACGCGCCTTTGTTTGTTTGACTATCCCCGCAGTTCCGTCCCGTGATCGACGTCGATCGTGGACAGATTTCTGTAAAAGTTCATGCAGATCGCCACCGCCAGCGCGGCCTCGGCCGCCGCCAGTACGATGACAAAGAGCGCCATGATCTGCCCATCGAGCTGACCAGGCCCGAGGTATCGATCGAACGCGACGAAGTTGATGTTCGTGCTGTTGAGGACGAGTTCGACGCCGATCAAAATACCGATCGCATTGCGTTTCGTCGCCATCACGAACATCCCCGAGCAAAACAGGATCGCCGCTACAACCAGGTAATGTGTCAGACCGATCGTCCCCATTGTCCTACTTGTCCTGCCGTGCCAAATGGGCCGCACCCACCATAACGATCATCAGGAGCACCCCCGCCACTTCGAAGGGGACCAAATACTCCGTGAGGAGCGATTCGCCGATCGCCGCGATGGACGTTCCCGGTGCCTCCGCGTGCGTCCCCGGCCAAACGGTTCTATTGAGAAGTGTCCATAGCGCTGCCAGAAACGCCAGAGTCACGGCGCCCGCCCCGAGCATCTCGAGCTTGGACGCGTCGAGTCGCACCCATGGCGACTTGCTCGTGAGCATGACGCCGAAGATGAGAAGAATCAACGTACCGCCCGCATAGACGATAAGCTGAATTGCACCGATGAAGTTGGCCGCCAGCAGGAAATACAAGAGCGCTACCGATCCCAGCGCACCGAACAGAAAGACCGCCATTCGCACGACGCTCTTGCACACGCACACACCGATGGCCGACACCACGCAGCCCGTCGCCACCAGATAGAACATAACCGCCTCGAGCGGGCTGCCGGACTCGGCGCTGCTGACACCGCGCATGTCCTGCGTCGCGGCGTCGTCCGCGGCAACCGCGCCCACGGTCATCATCAATACGACCACACACGCCATGACCAGTCTTGTCACCACCCGTCTCCACTGAGCCGCGTGCTTCAGCCCGCGCGATGCTACGGCCCTCTGAGCCGCGTGCTTCAGCCCGCGCGGTCGCAGACGATTCAACGGCGCCCCACCTTGGAAGTCTCCGATCATTCCCACAGGACACTCTAGCGCATCGCGTGCCGCCCCGGGCGTCTCACACGAATCAGTCTCGGTTGTCACGCGGTTTCGTCGCATCGCACCGATCTATGACCAAGGTTTCGCGTCCACCGCGAGATTACCGACCAGGCTGCGCCGGTGGTAGAAACCATACCCCGCGATTGTGATAAACCCGAGGATAAAAACCAGACCCACGGCCCCGAGCACCCAATTCGTAAACGCGCTGATCGACGCCCAGGTAGAGCCCGCCGACACGTCCGCCCAGATCCAAAGCGTCGTTCCGAACAGTAGCAACATCGTCAACGGCAAGAGAACCTGGATGCACGCATAGAGAACCTGGTCGATGCGAATTCGCGGCAGCGTCCATCGCAGCCAAAGCTGTACATATAGAAGGAACATGCACTTGAGCAGGAACCAGATCGGACCGCTGCTGAAGAGTAATCCCTGCAGCCCACGCGCGGCGAGGCTGTCACCAAGGGCGTCGCCCCACGATGCCGGGAGCGGCGAGTGCCATGCCCCGAGAAACAGGATCGTCGCGATTCCGCACACCACGAACATGGCCGCGTATTCGGCAAAGAAAAACAGCGACCAGCGGAAACCCGAGTATTCCGTGAGGAAACCCGCGACCAATTCGCTCTCGGACTCGGGCAGGTCGAACGGAGCGCGCTTGCAACTCGCCAGGGAGGCGATGAAGTACGCGACGAACGCGCCGAACGCAAATGGGTTGCTGAATGCCAGCCAACTCCACCACCCGCCGTTTTGCGCCTCGCCGATCACGGTCAGGCTGAGCGATCCCACGCAGATAATCGGCACGAGCAGCGCCATGCTCATCGGTATCTCGTACGAGACCATTTGGCAGGCCTCGCGCATCGCACCGTAAACGCTCCATTTGTTGTTCGACGCCCACCCGGCCATGATCACGCTGACCACCTCGATCCCCAGCATCGCGAGGATGAATATGAGCGCCACGTCGAGGTCGCGGAAGACGTATGCCGCCCCGAACGGCAAAGCGACGAACGCCATCAACGAGGGGATGATCGCGAAATACGGTGCGGCCAGATACAACGGTTTGTCCGCTGCGGCGGGCACCAAGTCTTCCTTGAGGACGAGTTTGATCCCGTCCGCGATGGACTGCGCCCACCCGTGCCAGCCGCCGACCCGCATGGGACCCAACCGCGACTGAATCCGACCGGCGACCTTACGCTCCCACCAGATCACGTAGGCCGGCACGAGGTTGAAAAAACCGAAGACGACGGCGAGCGAGCCGATGTCTCGAACGAAACGGTACTGCA
>JADFHG010000027.1 GCA_022567365.1 Planctomycetota bacterium
CAACGCCAGACCGAGCGGGTTGAGCGATTCGTGGGTGACCACGCGAAGGATGTGATACCCGGAATCCTGCCACTGCGCCCCGCGATTCGCCGTCGCGGCGTATAGCGCGGCGGCGAGGGCGAATGCGACGAGCCAGCCGCGCCATATGCGTTGATCAGTTTCGCTCATTTCGTGCCCCATCCGTCATCAGAGCGGCGATGGCTCGAAGTATCGTGTTCGATGAGTTTCACGACGATCCGAGCCGCATGCTTCAGCCTGCGCGATTGTCCGTACGCAACCGAGCCGCATGCTTCAGCCTGCGCGATTGTCCGTACGCAACTGAGCCGCATGCTTCAGCCTGCGCGATTGTCCGTACGCAACTGAGCCGCATGCTTCAGCCCGCGCGATTGTCCGTACGCAACCGAGCCGCATGCTTCAGCTTGCGCGATTGTCCGTACGCGACTGAGCCGCGCGCTCTGGTCTGCGTGGATCCGCGAGGACTGACAACGACCATGAACATTCGCAACATCGCGCGGGCTGAAGCCCGCGGCTCGGTAGACAAGAGCGGGAAATGCTTTAGAGTGCGTCCTAAAACCCCCTCCCTCACGGTCGGGGTTCGGAAAGAACCGGGGTTCCCGCCGGTTTTAGGACGCACTCTTGGCCGGTGCCGCGCATTCTTCAAGACGCTGCTACGCACCGTCGCCACCTCCGCTCGAACTCGCCTCGCCCCGCCGGTCGCGAACGACATTTGTCAGGAACTCGACGAATCGCCCAGACACGATGCGACGATCAAACCTTTCCACCGCCAGCCGTCTGGAAGCCTCGCCCATCGCGGCCATTCGGTCGCGCGCACCGACGAGCGTCCGGATCGCTTCGACGCAACCACCCACGTCGCCCGCCTCGTAATTCAGACCGCACTCGCTCTCGGTCACGAGCCGCGCGCACTCGCCCGGTATCGTATTGAGCACGGCGAGTCCGGCGGCCATGTAGTAGAAAATCTTGTTGGGCAGATAGATCAACGCATCAGGAAACGACGCGTTGAATCCCGCGTCCGATTGGGACAACAGATAGGCCCATTCATCAAAGTCCAGGAATCCCGTCAGGGTCACGTTTTCGAGCCGGTGCGCGGCGACCAACTTGCGACCCTCTTCCGCGAGTTCACCCGTGCCGCTGAGCACAAACTCGATTCGGTCGTCTCCGGCATCGCGGAGCTGGGCCGCCGCGCGGATGATCGTCAGGAAATCGTAGTTGTGGCTGAGGCTGCCGGAATACAACAACCGGAATTGCCCGTTGCCCTTGGACCATTTCCCGGCAAAGGACGCGGCGCCGCGGGCGATGGCGCCGTCGAGTTCGGACACGCTCACCCCGAGCGGGAACACACCTTGATAGCGCTTCGCACCGCCTACGGAAAGACCGCGCTCCACGTAGCCCTCGGCGACGCCGACGATACCGGTGGCGTTGCGATACGCCGCTCGCTCGGCCGCATACCACGGCGCGAGCAGAACCTTGCCACAGACCTTGAACACGGGCGGTAAGACCGCGGCGAAATTGTCCGGCCATTGGTCCTGAATGTCGATGATCGTGGGAATGTCCCAGCGCTGCCCAAGGTCGCTCGCCGCCCGCGCCGATTCGAG
This sequence comes from Planctomycetota bacterium, assembly GCA_022567365.1. GTDB lineage: Bacteria > Planctomycetota > Phycisphaerae > UBA1845 > UBA1845 > JADFHG01. Next base: position 1,614 of record JADFHG010000027.1, read on the forward strand.
CGGCGGCGAACTGGCCAGGATAATGTCCGGCGGTGATTCGTCGCGCGCCATTCGCAAGAACGCACGTCCGTACGCTCGATGGGATCGCAATCGCGCGATGGACACGTTTGTTTTGTATGGTCTGGTCGCAACGAGTCGCAGCGCGATGCCCTGTTTCGCGGACGCCTGTTGCACGCTTTCGCGATCGACGTCGCGCTTGAATCGGTGGGAAAACGTGCTCGAAAACCACGTTACCTGGTGGCCCGCGCCGATCAGCGCTTCCGCGAGATGGGCATAGCGCCCGAGCTGTTCATCGCCGCCGGGCAGCGGATCAAACGGGTTGACAAGCCAGACCTTCATCGTTTCCTCATCGTTCGTCGCTGGGGCGCCGAGCGATCTCGACGGCTTTCGCGGCAAGTTTGCCGACGAACCGTTCGACCGTGTGTTCGCGTACGCGCTGAAAGCCGGCCTTCATACAGGCGCAGCGGAGATCGTCGTCGCGAATGAAGCGTTGGACGGCATCGGCTAGTGAATCGGCACTTCCGGGCTTGGCGATCAAGCCGCTCTTGCCATGCTCGATGAGGTCGGGCACGCTCCCCACCGGCGTCGAGACCACGGGCAGGGAATGAGCCATCGCCTCGAGCACGACGCGCGGGCTTCCCTCCGCAAGCGACGGAAACACGAACACATCGGCATCATCATAATGGCGGTTGAGCCTCACGCCCATCGGGACGTAGCCGTGCAGGCGCACATGGTCTGCGAGAGCGAGCTGCTCAATTCGCGATCGGATCGCCGCTTCGGTCGGTCCCGTGCCGACGAGGTGCAGCTCGACGGACAGACCGCGTTTGCGAAGCAGCGCGACTGCATCGACAAGATGCTCGAGGCCCTTCATATGTTTGAAGTAGCCGACGTAAAGGAGTCGCACGGGATCGTGCAGCGCCGCCGTTTCGCGCGGGCGAAGGTCGCTTGGCGTCAGCGTGCTCGAAATCACCATTTCGGTTCGGTCCGTGATTCCCTTGAAGCGCTCGAAGGGTGTTCGCCCGTTGATAAACGAATAGGTCCGCCGCATGACCCGCTTTTGAACGGCGAAGTCAACGGCGTACGCCAAACGGGCGAACCAGCCGTACGCTCCTCGAAAACGCCGACCCTCGCGGATGATGGCGGCTGGGTCCGAGGTGAAATGGTAGAAGAACCCAACCCCGCGCCTTCGCGCCAGGTAGTAGAGCAGATAACCGAACGGTGCCGTATTGCGGCAGTTGATGACATCGACCCCGTCCAAGGCACGGCGAAAGGCCCGCCACAGGGCGCGGATGTGCAGGCTCGCCCGCACGTGCGTGTCGAAGGCGGGGAGCTCCACCACATCGACGTTTTCTCCGGGTAGCGCACAACCGCGATATGGCGTTGCTTCGTCTCGCGTTACGGGCGCGATCACGACGACCCGTGAAAACCTTCGCGCGAACTCGCCGACGTACCGGGCATACGGACCGTACGTTTCGTAGCCGGTGGACGACGCGTACAAAGGACCGTGGTAGAGGGCGATGGTCAACGGAACCGGCCAGTTGATCGCGCCGTCCGCGTTCGTTTTGCGCTGCGCGTGCAATGCCGGCTGCGGCGGTTGCTCCGGCGACGGGGGATCGGATTGGTGTTTCGATGCAGGTAGCACTCAACACCCGTCCTTTGTCGGCGTCCCGAAGGGTTTGCGTCGACCCGGGCGACCGAACCTAATCGGCGCGGTGATTACACCGCATAGCGATCCGATCCCATAGGCCAGATGCAGCAACACGAATGCGGCGAACACGAGCGGCGCGAGCCGCGGGCAACGCTTTTTCAGCGCGGCACTCATCGCCATGGACGCGGCCGACACCACATACAGTGAGACAATTCCCATAAATGCCCACCCGGCAAGTGGGAATGCGAAGGCGGCCCCACCACATGCCAGCAAAGACATGACAAACAACATCGGCACGAAATGGCGAATCGACAGCCCCCCGCCGACGAGCCACACGGTGTATGGATTCCACAGGCCATTATGAAACGCCTGATCGCAGAGCCCGGCGAAGGTGCCCCGATTGTAATACTGAAGTCGAATCTTAGGGGAAATAATGATTCGCCCGCCGTGTGCGCGAATCCTCGCGTTGAGCTCGATGTCCTGGTTGCGGGCGAGCCGTTCGTCGTACAGACCGACGGTATCGAACACCGAGCGCCGAAACGCACCAAAGGGCACGGTGTCGACTTCCGCCTCCTGACCACCGATGCGAAACGCGCTTCCTCCTACGCCGAATCGGTGGCTCGTCGCGACCGCGATGGCGCGACCGACGTCCGACTCGCTGCCCGGCAGGGTCTCGATGTAGCCGCCGACGTTGTCCGCACCGGTTCGTTCGAGCACCGCCACGCAGGCGTCGAGATAATCCGGCGCGTACGTCGCGTGGCAATCGAGACGGATGACGTATCGGCCGCGAGCTCGAGCCAGCGCGAGGTTCATTCCCGTCGGGACGATCCCCTGGGGATTCTCGACCAGTTGGATGCGTTCGTCCCGCGCGGCGTACGCGCGGACAATCTCGTCGGTGCCGTCGGTGCTCGCGCCGTCGATCGCGAGAATCTCGACGTCGCTACGATCGGCGATCTGCCCGATTACGGAATCGAGGCAACCGCGCACGTAGGCCTTTTCGTTGCGCATGGGTATGAGCACAGAGATCCGGATGTCCGTGTGGGATTGATTGGTCACGACGCTGCGTCCCGAATGATCCGCGCCGGCACGCCGCCCACAAGCGCGTCATCGGGCACGTCTCGCGTAACCACGGCGCCTGCCGCGACCGCGGCGCCCTTACCCACCCGAACCCCCGCCGCAATCACGACGTGTGCCCCGGTCCAGGCACCTCTTCCCAACGCGATCGGCGCCGGCTCGTGTCCACCGAACCGATACGAGCCGTTCTTCTTCATGTGATTGTTGCTTGCGAGGACCGTGTATGGACCCAGCATCACCTCATTCCCTAACGAGACCCCTCCATAGCCCTGAATCCAACAACCCGTGGCGATGTACACGTCGTCGCCGATCTCGACGTTCGCGGAATACACAATCCGAACGCCGCCGGCGATCTCGAAACGCTTCCCGCAATGTTTGAAGGCGGGCCTAGTCAACCACCCGCGAAATCGCAGTACCGGGCGCAGATCGGGGAGCCAACCCGTTGCGGAAAGCACCAGGCAAAGCCAGACGTATTTTGCGATCCGCATCATGTCGGTTCGTTTCCCATCACCGCGAGAATCCGCTCGAGGAAGCGGTCGAGTGTAAGTGTTCGCGCGCGCGTCAGTCCGTTCGCAATCAGGCGACGTCTCAGCGGAGCGTCGTCGATGATGCGATCGACCGCCAAGGCGATGGCCGCCGGGTTCTTGGGGGCAACGAGCAGACCGTCCACACCATCCGATACGGACGTCGCAATTCCGCCCACCCGCGTGCTGACGATCGGCAGCGATTGCGCCCGCGCCTCGACCAGCACCCGCGGCGTGCCCTCCGAAAGCGTCGGGAGGACGAACACGTCGGCATTGCGCATGTGGGCAAGCACTTCGCTGCCGTTGGCGTATCCCGCCCATCGCATGCGCTTCCCCCACGGCGAATCGGTCACGATGCGGTCGAGCCTGGCCTTGTAGTCTTCGAATCCGTCCCACGATCCGACGATGACGACTTCCCAGTCTCGGTTGGTCCGCAACATGTCCATCGCGCCAAGAAGATACTCGATTCCCTTCTCGGGACGAATCATGGAGAGGCAAAGGATGCGCACCGTGTTCCCGGTGCACGTATCCGTTCGCTCGAAAAACTCTTCGTCGCGGATCGTGCTGGAAACCACAGTATGTGTACGCGACGACGGGAACAACCGGGCGAGTTCGTCGCCGTTCGCGAAGATGGCGCCGCGGTTCACGAAGTGACCGAAGCGGACCGTATAGGAATCCATGATCGCGTAGATCAGCGAGAGCATGTCTTTCACGCGCCCCGAACGTCTGTGGCTGCGAAGCAGCGCGGCCGGGTCTCCCACGGCCCAATAATGGATTCGCTTGCCCAGTAGGGTCGCGATGGCGTACAGCACCCCCACGTATGGCACCGACCCACGCACGAAGAGGACGTCCGATCGTCGGCAAGTCCGCCACATGGCGATCGCAATGCCGAGCAGGTGCCTCAGGGCGCGGAGCGTGGTCGGATAGTACGGCTGCGGCAGCGCGGTCAGGTTGTCCGCCATGATTCGATGATCGTGGAACGCCATGGGCTGCCCCGATCGAGTCGGTGCACAGAGAAGAACCCGACGGTACCGGTGGCAAAGCCCTTCAACGACTCGGCCAAACGACGAATGCGCGAAGATCGCGCTTTCGTGCGCTCCCACCGTCGTGCCGGCGACGATGCCAAGGACGGAGTCGATCCGCTTTGGTGCCTCCGAATCCAACGTTGGCGCCGACCTTGGCGCGGCGTTCGATGTGGTAGTCACCTTCCGCACGTGCGACGGTCCGGTGTGCACATCGGTCGAAACATTGTCTTTACCGCTCTTGGCCATCGAGCTTTCGCCGTCGCTACCAGCGACGATTGACCGACTGGAAAGTCGGTCCCACAGACTTTTGCAACAGGCTGCCAGGTTGACAGCGCTAGTGTCGTTCTTGCCAAGCTTCACGCCCATCTGAGCCGCATGCTTCAGCTTGCGCGGACGTTCGTACAAGAAGGATCGTCGCGCCAACTCCGTAGCACCGCGCGGGCTAAAGCCCACGGCTCGGCGCTCCTTTTCGTTCTAGCGCTGTCAGGCTAGGCCTGCGCGGCGCCCATGGCCTCGGCGGCGCGATCGCGCGCCGCCTGCTCCGCCATGAGGAGGCACAACGTGGCAGGCACCCAAAACCACTTACTATAGGTGTAGGTATGCGCTACTCCGTTCAACGCGAGGAGGCACAGCATCATCGCGGCCGCGATTCCGGGATGGGCCCGGGCGATGCCGCGCGTCGCCTTGAGCAAGTGCCACATACCCCATGCGAAAATCGTGAATCCGATCACGCCGCCTTCCACGAGCGCGCCCAGCCAACTGCTGTGAATGTCGATGAACCACCCATGCTCGTCGCGCAGGGTTGGGGCCGTCTGCCCGAAACCGAAACCCCAAGGCTGCCTGACGAACGTCTGTAGCGCGAGGGACCAGATCGCCATTCTGGGGTTGTCGCTCACGTCTTCGTCGCCGGCCACCACGAACGACTCGATCCGCGCACCGGCACGGCCTGCGAGGGCGCCCGTTCCTAGTTGGTATGCCAAGACGCCGACGCAGATCATCGTACAGATCGTCGCGACGACGATTCGTTTCGTAATGCTCGTGCGCTTGACGATCAGCACGCCGAGGCTCGCGGCGGCGAACACGCCGACCATTCCCGTTCGGGATCCCGTCTGCAGCACCTGCCAGAATATGAGCGGCGCCGCGGCTAAGTAGATCGGCCACATCACCTTGAACCGGACGTATCCCCACGCCGCCGGAATGGCGAACAGTGCGATCGACAGCGCAAATGCCGTCGAGTTCGGATTGGCGTGCTCGCCGATCGTCGCGCGCTGGTCCGCACTACCTATATCGTGTCCCGAAACGGACATGATAATCGCGGCGATGACACCTCCGATGACGGTAAAGACCATCGCCCTGCCGACAAACGCGCGATTGTTCACGACGTGGACTGCCATCGCCACGAGCAGCGCCTGCACCAATATCTGGCCCGTGTATCGCCACGCCCCAGAGGGTTCGGGGGAAAGCGGTGCGAGCACCGCGCCATACGCCGCGTACGCGAGCATGGCCATGATGAATGGTTTGGAGACGAGCATCCGAGTGCCGGTTCGCCCGAACTTGCAGACGTAGACGAGCAGCAGGAACGGCGCGAATACCTTGGCCGGGGTGAGCACGCTGCCGGTGTCCGAGATGAACGCCGAGTCGACCGCCTGCCACGCGAAGTACGCGTAGAGTCCGACGGCTGGACAGATGAAAACGGATACCGCGAACGCCGTTCCCGCCACGGCGGCCGCCGGCCAGGTCGCGCCCACGGCAAAGAGCAGGCCCGCGATGGCGCCGGCCGGCGCCAGGATCCACATCAACACGGCTATGTCGGTGGCGGGGGGCTTTCGCGTCACCGCCGTCCGCACGAACGGCGCCGCGCGCCCTGTGGAGAGTGGTTGCACGCTCACGTCCCGGGCTCCTCGATCATCGGTCACCACCAGCTCGCCGATCCCACAATGACCGGCGCCGCCCACCAGTCATATCGGCATACTCGCCTCGATTCCGCCTCACGCTTGTGCCCTTCGCCACAGTTCAAACGCCACCAGGTTCCAGATGGCCGAACCAAACCTCTGGCGCTCCGCCATGTGCTCGGTGATGATATGCTCCACGACCTCCTGAGCGAAAATGCCCGATTGTTTGAAGCTCGCGTCCGTCAGGAGATCGTACGTCATCGTCCGCAGCTCTCCGCGAAACCAGTCATCAAGAGGCACGATGAAACCGACCTTGGGTCGTTTCATGATCGCGGGCGGCAGTTGGTCGGCCACGGCGCGGCGAACGACGTATTTTCCGATCCGACCGTGCATCTTCAGGTCCGCCGGGATCTTGCCCGCGAGCTCCACCAGGCGATAGTCGCACCAGGGGACGCGCCCCTCGATCGAGTGGGCCATCGTCATCCGATCGAGCTTTTGGAACATTTCATCCGGCAGCGTGGTCATCATCTCGCCGTAGGAACGAGGCCAGACCCAATCGCCCGTGCCGTTGGCGCGACGAAACGCATCCACATAGGGCGCTTCCGCGGCGTGCAGAACGCTATCCGCGTCCCGTCCGAGCAGGGCGGCGGGCGTGGTCTTCGGGGAACGATTCACGCGCATGTATGGCAGCCATCGCTCCTCCGGCAGTGCGGCGAGTTCCAGGAACCGGCGCGCTCGACGGGCCGTGTTGCCGATCCTGCTCGTCGTGCGAAGCGACTTCGTCCAACCCAGCGCGGCGAGCATCGGTTTCGCCAACGGTGTTCCGCCGCATCGCTGAAACTGGCGCACGCGCCGAACGTAGTGATAATACAGGTGGTATCCCGCGAAGATCTCGTCCACGCCGTCCCCGGTCAATACCACCTTGACGTGCTCGCTTGCGAGTTTGGACAGGTAATAGATGGGGAACGCCGACGCGATCGAACACGGCTCGCCGAAATGCCGAACGATGTCGGCGACGTCTTCCAGCAGATGCGGTTCGAACACGAACTCGTGATGCTCCACGCCGAGCTGCGCCGCGAGCATCTTGTAGAACTTGGACTCGTCGTAGCGCTGATCCTTGAACCCGATGCTAAAGGTCTTCACCCCGCGCCCGGCGAGACGGGTCATTTTCGTGACGATCGTGCTCGAATCCAACCCGCCGCTCAGAAACGCGCCCAAATCAACGTCGGCGATCATCTGGCGGCGGACCGAGTCCGTGAGGAGATCGTCGATCTCTTCCGCGAACGACTCGACGCTACGCGACGCGTCCGGAGCAAACTCGACGTCCCAATACCTCACCACCCGAACGTCACCCTTGCGCACGACCGCGTAGTGCCCCGGGGGGAGCTTGTGCACCGCCCGGTAGATCGTTCTCGGCGCGAGTATCGTCTGAAACGTCAGATAGCTCGCTAGCCCGTCGTCGTCGAGTTCGCGAGAGATTCTCCGGTCCGTCATGAGGGCGTTGAAATCGCTGGCGAACGCAAACCGACCGTCCGACACCGCGTAAATGAGCGGCTTGACACCGAGGCGATCCCGGGCCGCGAATAGCAACTGTTCGCGGTCGTCCCAAATGGCGAAGGCGAACTCGCCGATCAACTTGTGGCACATCTCGAACCCGTGGTCCTCATAGAGATGGACCAGCACCTCGGTGTCGCTCCGTGTCTTCAGCACGTGTCCGTTCGCCGCGAGTTCATCGCGCAGCTCGAGGTGGTTGTAGATCTCGCCGTTGAACACGACGGTGATCGCACCATCCTCGTTGGACATCGGCTGTGCGCCGTGCGTCAGATCGATGATGCTCAGCCGGACGTGGCCGAGGCACAGACCCTCACGCTCGAATGTGCCCGTGCCGTCCGGTCCGCGATGGCGCATGGCCGCGCACATGTCCTCGATGAGGCGCGGCGCCACCGGTTTGCGGTGGACGTAGTCGAAGACCCCACAGATACCGCACATTTAGCAGACCCATCGAAAAGTGTGCGTGGCGCGTTGCCGATATGCCGTCGCGCCTGACAGCAGTTGAAAGGGCGCCGTTATAGGGTATTGTCCCATTATGGAATGTTGGTTCTCAATCGTCATTGTCGTTGCTTCGTTGCTCCTGCAAGCGCCCACGGATTCGGTCCGGACGCCAGCCGCATCGACCGGTCCTGCGCGCGAGCAAACGGCCAAGCCCCAAGGCAAGCTCATCATTCCATGGCTGGAAGTCAACGTCCCATTGACCCCGGTCGCCACGAGGCCCAACGTGTTGCGGCGCGACCATTGCATCGAGGGGCTCGAGCATTGGGCGAAAATCACCGACATTGCGATTGTCTCCACGCGGTCGGGCCAGATCGATGCGGTCTATCGCGACATCATGCGCCGCAAACCCGCTAACCTCCATATCATAGGCGGCATCAAGACGTATTCGCTGCCGGGGGCGACGGGGAACGACCCGCGCCCCTACGACTTCGCTAGCCCGGATGGGTGGAAAGTCATTGCCGCCCAGGCCAGGAGGATCGTGGCCCATACCGGCAATAACGTCGTCTTGCTCGAGAACGAGACCGCGCTGATGCCGTACCATCTCGGTCGCGAGTCGATCGACCATGCGAAATTGGCCAAGTCGCTCGGGGCGCTCCGCGACACCGGCATCGAGTTTTGGTGGAACCTCCCGAATGTCCTGTCCGACAGCCCCAAGTTTCCAAACCGCCGAAAAGAAACCGCCCGATTGGTCAAGACAATCGCCGACGCCCTGCCGAGGTCGGTGCTGTTGATCGGGTACGCCGGTCGCCCCGGCTGGAAAGAGAGAACGGATGACCGTCCGCAGCGGCGACGCATGATGTTCGAGATCGTCGGCAAGTCCAGACTTCACGAACGTGTCTTTTGCACGGCCACCGGCCGCGCCATCGGCGACAAGCGACCGGTCTACACGCCCGCCCAGGCGATTGACCACGCTGCAAATCTGCCGGGCCGTCTTCTGATCATCTACCCCGGAGAGGCCGCTTGGGTGTCGGCCGGTCAAGGTTTTGCCGACGCCGCCGCCGGACCGTAACTGGGGCATGCAGTTCATCGCCCGCGGGTGTGAGTCGATCGCGCGGAAAACGACTACGAAGCGACGGTGCATCGCGCCGTCACCCGCCAATGGCGGTATTGCGTTCGATCCCAGCGTCACTTGGGCGCCACCTCGGGCCGCCCCACGCAAATGTAACGGAATCCCCGCTCGGCGAGCAGCTCCGGGTTGTACAGGTTACGTCCGTCGAAGATGAGCTTGCGTTTGAGGCTCGCGGCGATGCGGTCGAAATCGGGCGTGCGAAACTCGGGCCAGTCCGTGAAAATGACCAATGCGTCGGCGTCCACGAGCGCCGCGTACCCGTCATCAAACGTACGAATCTCGCCGTTGAGGTGTGCTTTCGCCGTCTCCATCGCTTCGGGATCATGTACGTTGACCGTCATTTTGCGGGCTCGAAACATCCTGATGCAGTCAATCGCCGGAGACTCTCGCACGTCGTCCGTTCTCGACTTGAACGCGAGGCCCCATACGGCGAGTGTCACATTGGGGCACTCATCGCCGAAATGGTCGATCACGCGCATCGCGAATTGTTCACGCTGCCGTTGGTTGACCTCGTGGACCGCCGCCGGAATCCGCATCGGATAGCCGACGCGCTCGCCCATGGCCACGAGCGCCGTGACGTCCTTCGGAAAGCACGATCCGCCGTAGCCCACGCCCGGAAAGAGAAACGCGGGGCCGATCCGCGAGTCCGATCCGATTCCGAGGCGCACCCGCTCGACGTCCGCGCCAAACCGCTCGCACAAACCGGCGATCTCGTTCATAAACGAAATCTTGGTCGCGAGCATCGCGTTCGCCGCGTATTTCGTCATCTCGGCGCTCGCCGGATCCATGACCAAAATGCGCTCGGTCCGTCGGAGAAACGGGGCGTATAGCTCTTTCATCATCTCGCCGACGGCCGGGTTGGTCACGCCGACCACGACGCGATCCGGACGCATAAAGTCCTCGACGGCCGCACCTTCCTTGAGAAACTCCGGATTGCTCACGTAGTCGAAGGGTTGGCTCGTTTCGCGCGCGATCGCTTCCGTCACGATCTTGTGGGTGCCGACGGGCACCGTGCTCTTCATGACCACGATGCGATATCCGTCCATGTGCTTGCCGATGTCCGACGCGACCGTGCGGATGGCGGTCAAGTCCGCCGCGCCTTCCGCTCCGGCGGGGGTGCCGACGGCGATGAACACGACAAGCGACTCGCTGATCGCCGAACCGAAATCAGTCGTGAAAGAGAGTCGTCCCGCGCGTTTGTTGCGGACGACTATTTCGCTGAGTCCGGGCTCGTAGATCGGAAGCCGCCCGCCGTTGAGCATCTCGATCTTGCGCGCATCGCAATCGACAACGACGACCTGGTTGCCGGCGTCCGCGAAACACGCGCCGGTGACCAAACCGACGTACCCGCTACCTATTACCGAGACCTTCATATGGCAACTCCCGATCCGCCGTGGTGGTACCGATTCGCCGTCGGACCCAGCGCGACGTAGCCGCCGACGCACCGCTCGGCGTTGCGATGGCACCGTCGGCGCCGTTCAGCCGACGATGCGCTCGTCCGCGCAGGCGTGACCCGACCTTCCGCACCGCGACTTGTATCATGCGACTCAGTGTACTTCATTGACCGGTCGAATCGAACGAGACCTCGCAGGCCTCACCGCTGAACGGTTCTACGCCCGTCACCCGCACAAAGATCGCTGGTGCCCAGTCACCGCGCATGACGGATACCATGGACTAGCGGCTGCTTGCCCGCCCGCCCCCAAACCGCACCATCGAGGACGACGGTGGGCCGGCCTTGCCAATTCACCGCTCGATGCGAAATCGCGTACTCGATGGCGATCCGCACTCAGTCCGTACCGCCGGACTGCAACGATTGCACGCGCCCGTGTCTGTCCCGCCTGACTCTTGATTCCGAACCTCGCAAGTGCCGGTGGCATCCGCATCGGACGACACCGATCGTCCGACCCCTGAGGAATGGGCATCCGGACCGAATGCATGGTCCACAGCTTATTATCGGCGAGGAATGGACCCCGCTGAACGCCGCGAGCGTTCTTTGGCAGCCGTTGCGTGTTCAGCGAATGTGGATGTTGCAGGGTGAGATCGCGTGATTCGCAACGAGACCGCGCCGTGTCCCGTCTTTGCAGCCTCTTGCGCATTGTGTGGCACGCGCTAGTGCTTTGTCACGGACTATTCGAGGGGTAGTCCCGATGGGTGGCCCACCTCTTTAGAGGTGGGGGACACGAATGGTCTGCCGATTCGTGTCCCCCACGGCTAAAGCCATGGGCCACCCAACCTCTCAGTTGAT
>JADFHG010000515.1 GCA_022567365.1 Planctomycetota bacterium
TCCCACGTCGTTGGGTGTTGCACGGCCGCCGCTAGGGGCGGCCGCTACTTCTTCAACAAGCTGGTAGGTCGGACCCCACCCATCGCTCCCATTCTCCGCTTCGCTGTCGCCCCCGGCGTTCGGTCGCTCGACAACTCTGGGCGGACGGTATCGGGCGGCTTGACGCATTTGCTTCGGTTGTTGACCATGTGCGTCTGTACAAAGCCGCGAGACGCATGCGCGGCGTGTCGATCGTTCCACGGCAAGAGACACCTCATGACAGAAACGCAGTCCAGCACAACGCGAACCGACGCGCCTTCACCAACCGAAACCCTCCCCGTCGGACCGAAACCGGTGCGCCTGCACGACCACGAACCGGGGATTCTCGCCGGTTTTCCCGCCGTGGTGTTCACCGTGCTCGCGCTGTTCGCGTTGCCTTTTCAGCTCGGGTGGGAGTGGAGGCCGATTTCGCTGCACCTTCTCTTTTGGGTTGGAATGATGACGGGGATCTTCTGGTACGTCGCACTTCGGTTCAATCTCACGCAGCGCCGGTTCTTCCTGGTCTTCGGGCTCGCGGGCACGTTCTTCGGGATTCCGGCCGCCCTCGAAATCACCGGCGTGATTCATCCCTTCGCTTGGATGGGCGCGCGCCTCGGCGCGCTCAGACCGGAGGTCAACGCCGGCGCGTGGTCGGTCTGCGCGATCGTGTTCGGGGTCGTGTGGCTCATCAACTACATCTGGAGTCGCACGCACCTGCGGGTCCAAATCGACGAGAACGGTCTATACATCGCGCGCCTCGGCGCCCGCACGGAACGCTACGATCTCATCGGGCTCAAGACCGAGACCGAACCAATCGACTACGCGGAGACCTTTCTCGCCGGCATCGGCAGCCTCGCCATCAAGACCCGCACGGGCAAGGAGATCTTCCGACTGAACCGTGTCGTCCACCTCTATCGCATCCCATGGTTCCCCTTCATGCGCGGCAAGCACGCGCAGATTCTGGAGATGCTGAGCTATTCCGGGAAAGTCACGACCGTCCCCGCGGATCTTGCGGATATGCTCGAGGCCGAGGACGACGGCGAAATGGGAGAGGACGACCACGACGGCGATGACGCGGTAAACGGCAGTGATGATCGAGGCGACGAGCGGGATGATCATGCCGCACGCCAAGGTGAGACCACCGACCGATCCGGCGACGACGTTCCGTCCGACATCAAGTGATCGGAAGCGGACTACCGGACCGAATCAACGTCGTCCAGCGGTGCGCTCTTACACGCCGAATGACCGGCCCGGGTGCATGACAGAATAGGCGGATGTGCTCTGGCGCATTGCCGACGCCGCTCAATACCGTTCCGTCGCTATGGGGCGCTGCTGTGCAGACCGCTCCCTTACGGAGGCGGTTCGGATTGGGCGCTTCGACCCCGGCGAAAGTGTCACGGACCCGATCGGCCCTCGCATGCATGACGTTCCTCCACGCTCAATTCTTCAATTCGAGCGCGGCGATTGTCTTCTGGTCACGCACGAAGAGGCGCGTGCCGACGAGGGTCGGCGGGGTCCAGGCGGTTTTCTCGAGCAGGTCCACTTGCGCAAGGATCTTTAGTTTCTCGGGCGTCGCCTCGAGGATCGCGAGCTTGCCGTCCTCATCCAAGACGATGAGCTTGCCGTCGGCACTGATGAGCTTGCTCAACGAGAAGCCGCGTTCCTGCCATACGATCTTCCCGTCCGCGAGATCGACCGCGACGATAAACGACGGACCCGACATTCCCGATGAAATCGAAGTGTACACGTATTTTCCTACGCGCACCGCGTTGGCATGGCTCGGTTTGATCTTGTTGTTCGACCAGACTTCCTCGACCTTCGTGGTGCTTCGCTTGCGCGTGATCTTCAGCCCGTACGCCCCGCTGGCGGACGAAATGTAAAGCATATTGTCGTCCGCGCTCCAGAGAGGCGTGAGGATGTTCATGGAGAACCTGTTCTTATGCGGATGCGACCAGCGCTTCTTGCCTTTTTTCGGGTCGATTCCAATGATCTTGTCGGCCGTAAGGATCACGAGTTGTTCCTTGCCGTCCACCTCGATCAGAATCGGGGAGGAGTACGAGAGATCAAACCCATCCTGCTTCCATTTGACTTTGCCCTTCTTCGCGTCGAACGCGATGATCCGGCCCTTCTTTCCGCCGGACAGCACGATGATCGTCTTCTTGTATGCGATGGGGCTGACGGAGAACCCGTACTGAAGAAACGTCGCGTCGAAGTCCTCGCGTAGATCGTGCGCCCAGATGACCTCGCCCGTCGCCATATCCAGACAGTGGAGTTTGCCGGTAATGCCAAGCGTGTACACCCGGTTGTCAAGGGCCAGCGGCGTCGCGTTCGGACCCGTGCCAAACTGGGTCGTCATCTTTTCGTAGAGGGGCGCGGCATATTTATGCTCCCACGCCGTCTCGCCTGTTTCCGCATCGAGCGCGACGACCACTTCTTCGTCGGACTCGGTGCGATACATCGTGAAGAGCTTGCCGTCGCTCGCGACAACGGATGAACGCCCGGGACCGAGCGGTCTCACCCATAGGCGCTTGGGACCATCCTTCGGCCACGAATCCGCCAATCCGGTGGAATCGGAAGTGAAATCTCGATTCGCCCCGCCCCATTGCGACCAATCCGCCGCCGGCGCAGCCGCGCCCGCGATCATCACGATCAGCCCCACAACCGAACAATACCCAATCGCAGACCAGCCGCCGGCGCGTCGTACACGGGACCTCATGGTTATTGCCCCCTGAAGTTCAGCTCTTGAAATCAATGTGATGGGCCATGACGACTCCAGCCCCCGTCCGTTCGCGAACCGGCCGATGACTGAACGTCC
>JADFHG010000516.1 GCA_022567365.1 Planctomycetota bacterium
GGCGAGTACGGGGCGAGCGTGATCATCACCTGCGGACCGGGTGAGGAGTCGATCGCCCGTGCCATCGGCGCCGAGATGCACGCGCCCGGGATCGTCCTGGACAACCCACGTTTGACGTTGGGCCAACTCAAATCGCTCATCCGTCGGTGCGATCTGCTATTGTGCAACGATGCCGGTCCGAGGCACTTCGCCAAGGCGTTCGGCGTGCCCGTGGTGACGATCTTCGGTCCGACCCATCCTGAATGGACGGCGACGAGCTACCCGGCTGAGCGAATCGTTCGCATCGACGTGGACTGTGGACCATGCCAGAAGCGCACCTGCCCTCTTGGGCATCTTGACTGCATGACGGGCGTCGAGGTGGAGGCCGTTTACTTTGCCTGCTGCGATTTGATGAACGTGGGTGCGCCGTCGCACGGCGATCAAGCGAGTTTGGCATCATCATGAACACTTTGACGCTAACGTCCGATGCGGAGGCGATGGAAGCGCCAAGCGCTGCCGTCGACGGTCGGGGGTTTGTCCATCTGAACGACTTGCTCGCGGATCCTTCATACGTTCGACTTCTGGAGGCGCACGGACTTACGTCGCTCGAAGCGCTGTTCGGCTATGAATCCGGCGAACGGCTCGAAAAGTCGGACTTGGGCGGATGGCGCGTGCGGATGCGCGTGTCGCTTGATGCGGTGGTCCCCGGCGCCGTTTCGGATTTTGGCACGGGATCCAAGCGCAATATGACCGAGATCGAATCTGCGTCCGAGCCAAAGATCGAGGCGCGAATGCCTCGCGTGGTCTATCTCAAACGGTTTGAGAATCCGCCGCCCGGTGAACAACGACGGGCGCGGGCCTCTTCGACCGCCCGGAGCCTCGCCGGGGTCGAGTGGGAGTGGATCCGGCGCCTAACGGACGACGGGATCGCCTGCCCGAGAGGCATCGCTCTGGGTGAGGAGATCGTCGGCCACAACGAGCGGCGCAGCGCGCTGATCATGGATGCCGTACCGGGCGAATCGCTCGAATGTTGGTGTGAACGATGGCACCAAGAGGGGCAGATCGGCGGGGCATTGACCAAACGCCGCCTCCTCGAAGCGCTCGCCGACTTCATCGCGCTCTTTCACGGCAAGGGTTACGTCCATCGTGACCTTTACCTTTCGCACGTCTTCTTCGATCCCGACGCCGCGCCCGAGCGCGCATTGCATTTGATCGATCTTCAACGGGTCAAGCGGCCCCGGTGGCGGCGTTGGCGATGGATCGTGAAGGATCTCGCGTCGCTCAACTACTCGACCCCGGCGGGATCGGCATCGAGGTCGGATCGCCTGCGCTGGCTCAAGCGATATCTGGGCGCCGTCGAACTCGACCGGACCACGAAACGGATTGCGCATGCGGTTGTTCGAAAGACCCGCCGCATTGCCAGACACGATCGACGGCGCGCCGGGGGGCGGACATTCTCGAGGAAGCGGGGTCTCTCGTGAAGGTCGCCCTGGTCGCTGAATGGCTTGACGCATGGCGCGGCGGCGCGGAGACGTCCACATTGCAGTTCATGCACCACCTCATGGATGCGGGCGTCGAGATCCACCTGTTCACGCGCAGTCGCCCGTCGCCGATACCACGGACCCACGTCCACACCATCAGCGGTGCGCGCATGTCACGGACGCGGCGCAGCGTGACGTTCGCCCGCCGGGTCGAGCGGCGACTCGAAGCTGACTCGTTCGATATCATCCACGCGATCTCCCCCTGCCGCGGCGCGGATATTTACCAGCCCAGGGGGGGGACCATCGCGGAAACGGTCGAGCGAAACCTGGCGCTGAGAAAACCCGGGGCGGCTAGGTCGCTCAAACGTTGCGCGAATCACTTCAATCTCAAACAGCGCTACATGCTGGCGTTGGAACGGCAACTATTGGGTAACGGCGGCGGGCCGATGGTCGTGGCGATCTCGGATTACGTGACGCGCCAATTGAAACGCCACTACGCCCTCGCCGATGAGCGCATCCACAAGATCTTCAACGGTGTGAATCCGGATCCCGCCACCGACGACGAGCGCGCCCGCAACCGCGCTGAAGTGCGCAAGACGTACGACGTGGGAGACGGCGATCTCCTTGTCCTCCTGGTCGCGCACAACTTTAGACTCAAGGGCGTGGCGTGCTGGATGGAAGCGCTCGCCGGTCTCGAACGGGCGGGCGCCGGGGGCGTTCGGACGCTCGTCGTCGGCAAGGGCGAGTCGGTTCGATGGCATCGCCTGGCTGACCGGCTCGGCGTCGCGTCGAAGTTGACGTTTGTCGGACCAAGCGAGAGGACGCAGGCGTTTCGCCACGCGGCTGACGTTTTCGTACACCCGACCTACTACGACCCCTGCAGCCGCGTCGTACTGGAAGCCATGGCTGCCGGTTTGCCGACCATCACGACCCAATGGGACGGGGCGGCCGAGATGATCACCGACGGCGAGAGCGGCTTCGTCTTGTCCGATCCCGACGACATCGCCGCCTTGATGGACCGCGTGAATCAACTGCGCGACCCGGCGAGACGCGTGGCGATCGGAACGGCCGCACGCAAGGCCATGGCACACGGCACGATGGCCCGGCATACTTCGCAGATGCTGGAGCTATACGAATCGCTTGCCGGTTCGCACCGCAAGGCCGGCGGCACATTGTGAATCGGCGGCGTGCGCACAGGTCGGGAGGCTAGTGCTCTGTGACACGGCGAATGATGGGTGCCATGCAACGCCGTTAAGTAAGTTGTGCGGCATGATTGGTCAATACTGCGTAAACCCGGGCTTTTTCGCTTCCCTTCAGCCTGCGCAATCTTGGACAGCCGGGCGGTCGTTCGCTTTTCTTGTGCGGCCAAT
>JADFHG010000517.1 GCA_022567365.1 Planctomycetota bacterium
TCAACTTTCATGGAATGCTTCAGCTAGCGATGATTCGGCGATACCTTAGAATACTGTTTTCAGACAGAGCCTAGAGCATTTCCCGATTTCGCATGGCGGATCCATCGACATTCGCAATGCATCAAACAGCGAGAGATCGCGCGGGCTGAAGCACGCGGCTCGGAACGTAGAAGCGGGAAATGCTCTAATACTCTGCAACGCGTCGAATGATGGGTGCCATGGACAAGCGATAGCTTGCCCGTGTCTTGCGGAATCCGCGCCATACCGACAAACGACAGCCGATGGCTGGGGAGACCGTTTTGTCTAACGAGATCATCAGCTATTCCGCGGGCGAGCAGGCGAAGGACTACGCGGCCACCGGGCGCAAGGTCGTCGAGCACGACGGCGTCTTTTTCAACGAGGTGTCTCCAGGCTACAAGGTCTATTGGCCGATCGACGTGTTGCACCCCCACGCACGGGCCATCAAGGCCATTCCGGCCACGCGCGGCCACAAGATGGTCGTCGCCGACCCGGCGAAGGCGAATGGGTTTCTCAACATCATGGTCGCCCGCGACGTTCCCGACTTTGACATCGGCCTGCTCTCGAAGAAGCGGCGTAGCGACGTCCGCCGAAGCCTCAAGCGTATCGAGGTGCGCTTCATGGATGAACCCGAGGGTCTCATCGCGCAAGGGGCATCCGACGTGGATGCGAGCTTCCGAGAACGGACCGGTTATGGAAGCGTGCGATCCAAACCCGAGTTTGAAGAATGGCTCCGCAGCGTCATGCGTCATACGGGCCAGCGATGGTACGGCGCGTTCGTCGAGGGCAGGCTCGCCGGGTTCTCCTGCATGACCGTCGTCAACCGAAACGCCTGCATCGGATTGCTGGAGGTCCACACCGATTTCCTCGCCGACGGGACCAGTACGGCGCTGCTATACGAGCTATGCCGCCGCTCTCGCGACAGCGGCCAGGTCGACCAGATCTATTTCGGATTACACAGCGAAAAGGCGTCGCTGAATCGGTTCAAGGAGGGGATGTTGTTCAAACGGCGAGACCTTCCGTGCTACGTGCATCTGCGGGTGCCGATGCGCTGGGCTGTTCGGTTGCTCAAACCACGATCGTATGATCGCTTGATCGGTTTCGCTCCCGAGCATTACGAGGCGTCCGCCCAGGCGTCGTAAGCCCGCCGCACGGCCTATCAAGGGGCGCCTCGTCAAACGGCGATTCGTTCAGCCATGCGATCGCGGTGGTCGCCACGGCCGGATCGAACTGCTCCGCGCTTCCGCGTTCGATCTCGGCGCGGACGCGTGAAAGATCAAACGCCGGCTTATAGGCGCGGCGCGAGCGCATGGCGTCGATCGCGTCCGCGACAGCCAGCACACGCGCCCCGATCGGAATCTGCTCGCCGGCGAGTCCGTCGGGGTAGCCCGTTCCGTTGAACCACTCATGGTGGTGGAGGATGATCGGCAGCTCCCGCTCGAGGAAGCTGACGTGTCTCAGGATCTTCAGGGCCGTCCGCGGATGACGTTTGATGACCGTGTATTCCTCGGTGCTGAGCGGTCCGGGTTTGGCGAGGATCGAATCGGGAACCCCGATCTTGCCGATGTCGTGCAGCATCGCGGCCACGCGCAAGGCACCGATCGTCGATGGCTTCAACTCCATGCGCCGTCCGATCTCTTCGGCGTAGCGCGCGACGGTCAGCGAGTGCTCGCCGGCAAAGGGCTCTTTCGCCTCCGCGGCCGCCACGAGCGCAAGCGTGGATTCGCCGTACACGGTGGTAAGCTGTTGGCGCATGCGCGCGACCCAGTAGCCGGCATCTCCGTTCGCAAACGAACCGAGGTCTCCGCGCGTCGGAAAGGGGCGGGCGATTTCGTCCCACCGCGCGGTTTGGTTTCGGCCGAGTTGCTTGGCGTGCTCCAGCGCAATCCGTGCACGCTCGACGAGCTGCAACGGTTTTTCGTTGGTACGCGCGACCACTTCGACCAGACCGACCGTGACCCCCATGTCGAAGTTGTCGGGTTCGTCAGCAACCGAAGGTGCACGAAGTGCGCTGCGCAGTCTTTCACAGACCGCAGCCGAGTCGACGTTGTCATGATCGGGCAATGCGGCGACGAACCGGTCAAACCCGAATCGTGCGAGAATCGCCGGGGAGGGCAATACGCTCTGCAGGGCATCAACGAATCGACGCGGCAATCCGTCATGCGCCGCCATGGAGCGATCGACGAGTTCGGCAAGACCGTCGAGTTCGATCATCATCACCGAGAACGTCGTCGCCGATCGGTCGCACGCGTCGCGTAGCTCCGTGAGTTTTTCGAGAAACACGTCGTTTCCAATAATTTGCGGCGTTGAGAGGCGATTCCCGCGCGGTGAACTCGCTTCGAGCGCTTCGCCTCGAGACGCATCCGCGCCGGTCCGCTTTTGCAGGACGGCGCGGAGCACTTCATCCAGCCGCGTCTCGTCGTCGGTCTCTTCGATACAATCGAAAGCACCGCAGCGCAGCGCGACACGTGTCGCCGCCGTGTCGCCGCGCGCGGTGATGACGACGACGGGGACGTCGGGGAACGCGAGCCGCGCCTCGTCCACCATTCGCGGGATATCGGTTGCGAGGCGACCGTCAGGATGCAGGAAAACGACGTCCGGAGCGTGATCGCCCATCCTTGATGATGCCTCGTCCCACGTGCGCGCGGCGATGCAGCCGCGGCGACCGGCGAGCAGCGTCGCGACCGGCGAACACGCTGCGCCGGCGCAGTGGACGAGAATCGAAATTGACCGCATCGGGTTCATTGGTGTGCGTCAAGCGCCTCCCAGGCTTCTATCACAGGGCCTCTCGTCGCGGTCTGAGGGCG
>JADFHG010000518.1 GCA_022567365.1 Planctomycetota bacterium
AAACGAGCGACGTGGTCGCGATTCTCGGGTCGCTGAATATCATTGCGGCGGAACTGGATCGATGAGCGGCGACGAGCCTAGTCGTCTGTTGAAGAGGTATGTGGGACCGACTTTCCAGTCGGTCAAGCGTCGCGGGTGGACCGAAAAGGACCGACTGGAAAGTCGGTCCCACAAGGCAGGTTGTTCTTCAACGGGCTGTTAACAGAAGGTCTTGATGGATGTCGTGGAAAACACTTGAACGTACGCCGCCGGTCGTGCCAACGGACGGCCCTCCCGTGTTATGCGAAGAGGTGCGCGAAAAGATCCGTTCGTTCTTCGATCGATACGAAACGAAGCGGGCGGTACTCCTTCCGGCGCTCCACGTCGTGCAGGACGCACTCGGTCACGTGCCCCTGGCGGCGATGGTGGAAATCGCCGACCTGCTCGATCTTCACCCGTCGGACGTGCTGGATACGGTCTCGTTCTACACGCACTTTTGGACCAAGCCGAAGGGAGACAAGGTCATCGTCGCGTGCCGAAGCATCAGTTGCGAAATCATGGGCTCGACGGACGTTCTGAATGAGTTGAAGCGGCAACTCGGGATCGGCGAACACGAGACGACACCCGACGGGAAGTACAGCCTCGTGACCGAGGAGTGCCTCGCCGGTTGCGATTACGCGCCGTGTGTCTTGATCAACGAACGTCTGCATCGGCGGGTGAAACCGCAGAACGTAGCCAAGCTCCTCGCCGATGAACAAAATGACCGGATCCCCTACGAGCGGAGCGACCTCTTCGATGCGCCGCGTGCGGTCGCCGCCGATCGCGAATCGAGCGGCAGCGCGAAGGACGCCGCCGGAAACGGCCAATCGGCGTCGCAACGGAACGAAATACCCGATCCCTCGTAACGACCTGTTGAAAAAGTAGCGACCTGTTTGAAAAAGTAGCGACCGCCGCCCGGGGCGGCCATGGAACACCCAAGAGCGTGGGTGAACGATACGTCCGTCGGGTCTTTCAACCGGTTGGCAGCAGCGCATCGACGATCGGGTGGCCCACGCGCGAGCCGCGGACCAAGGGGCACACTGGAGGCGCCCCATGCCCGCCGCCGACTCGACCGGCGATTGAAGGTTGCCGATGAGGACGAACAACACCATCGGCGAGGGAAAGAGCGACGATGGCGATGGTGCACTGGGCTCGACGCCGCATCCGCGACGCGACATGGTGCTCGGTGCGGCGCTGGTCCTGATTGTCTGCTATACGCTTTTTGAGCCGAAACTTTGGCGACCCGACACGACATTTACGATCATTCACAACGTGCAGATCGCCGAAGCGCAGGCGTGGTGGGCCGGGCGTGCGGACTTGCCCCATCGCGAATGGGACACGGCCGTTCGCGACGGACGGGTGTACAGCTACTTCCCGCCCATGTTCTCGTTCATCTCGGCGTGCATCGTGCCGCTGTTCGACGGGGTGCCGCATCTCGTCCCTGTGTGTTTGGTGCTCGCGGTCGTGTTGTGCGCCTACGGGCTGTTTTGCCGGCTCACGTCATCGCCCGTCTGGGGCGCGATGCTGACGATCGGTTACGTGTGCGGCACGTCGATGTGGCCGGTGATCACCAAGAGCATTCAGGCATGCACGCCATACGGTATCAACCATCTGCTCGCGTCGCTCGGCGTACTCTTGATGCTGACCACGTATTTCGGGGGCAGGCGCGTCCTGCCGGCGGCGATCGGTCTTGTGATCGCCGCGTGGTCGCGGCAGCTCACGCTCGCCTATGCGCTTCCGCTGGCGTTTCTCGCGGTACGCTGGGCGGGGTCGGACGGACGCTGGGGGCGCAAGGCGCGGATGATCGGGGCCGCGGCAAGCGTGGTCATGGTGATCGCGGTCAACATGGGCCTGAACACACTGAAATTCGGCGACCCCTTTACGTCCGGGTATATGCTCAACCACGTCGGGCGCGACGACGTCTTCGCGAGGGAAGCGCGCACCTACGGGTTGTTGTCGCCGCACTGGGTGCCGCGCAATCTGTACTACATGAACATCGGGCTGCCCACGGTTCATCGTGTCGAGATGGCCGGCGAAACGATCACACGTGTGCGGCCCAACACGATGGGCACCGGTATTTGGTGGACGACGCCGCTGTTGATCTGGGTGCTGATCGGGCTACCCCGGTTGTTGAAGGATCCGAGCAGCCGCGTCTGGCTGATCGGCGTGGCCGCCCTGTGCGGCGTGATGATGTTCTGGCATGCAACGGGCGCGGTGCAGCGCGGATTCAACCGCTACTCTCTGGATTATATGCCCGTGCTATTCGCTCTGGTTGCGCCGACGTGTTTCGGGGGTCGGCGGCGGTGGGTGAGCCTGGCGATGATCGCATGGGGTGTCGTGTATTTTCGGTGGCTGATTTGACGAGCAAGGATCGACTGAGTGCGACCCGGTTTCCAAACGGGATCGAGTTTCCAGGTGAACGATGACGGGTGGCTAGCAACCTGTCCGACAAGTATCTTGTCGAAGCGTACGAGGGTATAGCAGCGCGATGGCGAAGTTTGAACCTGTACTGCTGAAGAACCGAGGCGTCGAGGGTTCGCGGACGCTGAAGGTGTATGAGGCTCGCGGCGGCTATCAGGCCGCGCGCAAGACCCTGAAGATGACCCCGGACGAAGTCGTCGAGGAGGTCCAAGCGGCCAACCTGCGCGGGCGCGGGGGCGCCGGTTTTCCGGCTGGGGTCAAATGGAGTTTCCTACCGAAGGACCGCGAAGTCACGCTTCTTTGCGTCAACGCCGACGAGTCGGAGCCTCCGACCTTCTGCAATCGGGTGCTCATGGAGGAGGATCCCCATCAGCCCATCGA
>JADFHG010000028.1 GCA_022567365.1 Planctomycetota bacterium
TGAAGAAGTGTTGTCCACCCGAGTTCGTAGCGTCCGCCCCCCGTGGCGGACGTAGGAAGGCGATAGCGGATTCGAAAACCACGTCCGCCACAGGGGGCGGACGCTACGCGGACTTCTTCAACAGGCTCTTAGGCGTCGCGCGAGGACATACGGTCGCGGACCCGGCGTCAAGCGGACTCAGAACCCATAATTGATGTTGATTCGCAACGGGCCTTCGGTATCAGGCCGGGGACGCCCTCGGTGTGATGCCACGTGGAAACCCGGGGTCGTCGACCCGCGGTCCCGGGTCCGCATTGTCGTCGATCCACTCGTGGGCGCGCGCGATGATCGATTCGGGAAACCCCTCGCGCTCGAGCACGAGTAGGGCATTTCTCGCCACCGCGGGACCGGAGCGCAGTTGGTAATCGAACACCATTGCGTTGTCCTCGAGGTGTTCATGGAAATGGACGTTGCGGGCAACGGATCCCGCTTGCGCGCCGCCCCCGGTCGGCGCCGCGCAGTCATCGACCAACCGGGTCAGCGCGGGCTCGTGCGTCGCGACCACAAGGAAGTGGCGCGATGCCATTATACGTTCGACGACGGCCACACTGGCCGCGATCCGCTCCTTCGTGTTGGTGCCACGAAACGGCTCGTCGAGCAATCCGAGGATGGGCTCCGCGCCGTCGGGCGGGCTGACCATCCGCAGAACGTGCCGCACCTCGGCCAGGAAGTAGCTCTCGTCGTCCGCGAGGTTATCTCTGGCCTGAAGATCGGTGATGAGCCGCACCGGGGACCATTGCATGGTTTCAGTGGTGGCGACCGTTCCGATCTGCGCCAGCAGGATATTCGTGCCGACCGTGCGGAGCAGCGTGCTCTTGCCGGCCATGTTCGGGCCGGTAACGATCCAGACGCGGGTCGTCGCGGAGAGTTCGAAGTCGTTGGGCACGGCCCGCTCGGGCGGCAAAAGCGCGTGGCGACACGCGGTCATGGTCACGCCGGGTTGAACTACGGGAGTTGGATAACACTTGACGGGCTGTTCCCAGGCGAAGCACGCGAGACTGGCCACTGCCTCCAGCTCGGCCAGCGACGAAAGCCCCATGAGCAGCGCGGCCCGATTCGGAATGGCGCACCCGAGGATGCCGGTGAGCACGTGCACGTCGTAGAAGAAAAGGACGTTGAACAATTCGTGGAACACGCCGCCCACGTCCGACCAGCCGATCCAACCGCACAAACGCGGCAACACCGAGCGGGACGAGACCCCCGCGAAGGCGCGGCGCAAACAATCCAGGTCGGTTTGATCGGGTAGGTCAACGCGGGCCTGGCGCGCGGAATCCATATATCCTCTGGTGACCGGACCGAGGTCTTTCCATATTTCGAGGGCGCGGCCGAAGCGTCTCCCCCATGCCGCATACAAAGAGAGGTTGATGATGAGAAGCCCAAACAGTGCCATGCCCCAGCGGTAATGGCCGACGGCGGCTTGGACGACCGCGACGCACGTCGTCACTGCGGCAACTGCGGTCCACAATCGCATTAGGGAAAGCGGGATCGGGAATCGGATGTGTTCGGCCGATTGGATCGCGCGGACGAGCCGGTCAAGGTAGGCATCCTTGCCGCGAAGCCCGGCCGTTGCGCCCATCATGCGGTTGCGCTCCGCAGGGTGCTGCTCCAAACACCGTACCGTTTCCTGACGTCGGAGAATATGCTCGATCGACAAACACGGGTGATTGAGCATTTGTGCCAATCGACGGGCACCCAAGACGGTCGATGTGCGGTTGAGCAGCCCGAACATACCGACCGGGGCCGCGAAGAGGTCCAGATCGTCGCGCTCCTGATCGGTCATGGCCCAGGTGGGGTCCTCTTCCAGCGCGATCGGTAATGCGGCGGCCTCCGAGGAAGGCGGTTCGGCTTCCCCCCGCACAAGGGCAACCGTGCCGCCGATTCGCTTTGCGGATTCTTCGAGGACGAGAATGACACGTTCCGCCAGTTCCCGTGCGGACCGCGCTCTTCCGTGCACCCGGACGGAGAAGGCGAACAATCCCAACCCGACAGCGAGGACCGCTACCGCCGCGGTTGACGATCCACCAAGTAGGTACAGAGCCCATACCGCGACGCCGAAAGTGATGAGCCGCGCCCACGACCAACCCGTTTCGCGCGTGCGCCGACGGCTAAGCTCACCTTCGACACTCGCGCGATGGCTTCGCAGCCATTCCGCGTTGTGCGTGCTTGACCTATCGGATTCCCTGTCCAAAGGGATCAACCTCCCCGAGCCACACGATCAGAGTTCACGTCTGCAACGGCCTGACAAGATAGCACGCCCGCGCCGCGAGGGCGAGGCTCCCGGCGAGCCAGGACGTTATCCTTGCTGGAACGCTCCGAGAGGAATCGACGGTGTCACCGTCCGCCTCACCGGGAAACTGGCTGCCACTTGAAGAATGTGCGTCGCCGATATTGGGCACGGCGCCGAACTACGGGAACATGGCCAAGGCCATACGCCTGACCCCGGAACTCGTCGTGGAATAGACGTGGCAGGATCGGACGGGCCGCGCCGAACTCACGCGGAATGCGACATGGCCGAGGCGCGGACCGCGATGGATCGACGAACCCATCGCGGTCCGCGCCCGCCTCGACAGAGATACCCGACAACGTGCGACACGCCTCCGTTCCCAGATGTGCCGCCACCGCGGTAACGTCGATGCACGATCCGAGTCGTCATCAAACCCAGAGCTGGGCGATTCGGGCGCGGGTCGCTACCCGCCGAACAGACCGAGAAAGTGCCTGAAGTCCAGCAGATCGACGTCACCGTCGAAGTCGTGATCACCCACGCCGCAAAGCTCGCCGCTTGGCATATTGTCCGGTCCCTGCCAGCAACCGAGGAACTCCGCGTAGTCGTCGAGATCGACGTCGCAGTCGAAGTCGAAATCACCCAGGGCTTCGAGCTCATCGGGCGTGCCGTTCCCGTTGCAGTCGATCACGACGTCACCGGCGCTCCAGTCGATTGCGGCGCTGAGAACGGCTTCCCGATCATCCGCGCTGCTGATCGCCTCCCAGGGAAAACCGAGGAACACCGTGCGGAATACGCCGTTGTCCTTGCTCACGGCCGCGTTGCCCTGGTTACCCACAAACGCGACATCGGCCGTCGCGTCCGGCGTGACCCGATCGCTGTAATTCGCACCGGGGTACGACATCGGGAATGATCCCAAATCCCCGAAAATGGCCCCAGCACCTGATACCGAGGTCTGCCCTACATCGTCCACGATGTCGCCGGCGCCTAGATAGTCCTGCATGAACGCGGTCATTCCGCGGTCGTAGTGGTAGTCTTGACTGGTGAGGAACAAACCCCCACCGGAATCGAGGTACGCAGCGAGCGCAACCTCGGACGCCGGACCCGGTCCGCAGAAACCGCCCCATTCATCACCCGTAAACCAGATGACGACGGAGTATTGACTGAGCGTCGCTACGTCCGGTTCGTTGTCGCTGTTGGCTGTGTCCCAAAGGTCGAAATCCAGGCCCAGGGTCTCGAGTGCATCCGTGTATGTCGGGCGCACATCGGGGCTGTTGTCGTCGTCGTCGACCATGAGAATGGTCGGAACGTCACGCGTCTCGAAGCTCCAAGTCATCGAATACGCACCTTCGCCGCATGGGTTGTCCGCCTTGACGTGCCAATAGTATTGTGTCAGCGGATCGAGCACGGTGACGGCCTCGTGCGCGTTCACCGTCAATCCGGACGCCGTCTCGACGATGTTCGCGAAATCCACATCCGTGGCGAGTTCCCACGTATACACGTCCACCTGCGTCGGGATGCTCCATCCGAATTGGGGTAGCAGCGACACGCCCTCCCAGCCGTCGGGCGGGATTATCAGGATTGGCACGGAGGGCACTTCGTCATAGACCCACAGCGCGGCGGTCGTGGTCCGAGTCATGGAGGCCGAAACGCCCGCTACCTCGATTTCGTACAGGCCCGGTGCGGCAGCGCCGGTGTCGAAAATCGTCATTGTGCTGGTGCCGGGCGGCACGACCGGATTCTCACTGAAGCCCACTGTCGCACTGGCGGGCTGACCGATCGCGCTGAGGGTGACGGGCTCGGTGAATCCCATGATCTGAGCGACTTCAATCTCGTATTGCGGTTCCTCGGGCGTGCATATCGAAAGTGTGCTGGGCGATATCGCGATTGCGAAGCCCGGCTCTTCGGCGCAGTTTACGCACACGATCGCAAAGTCCTGGTCCGTGTCGTCGCCGTTGTTCGGCACACCGTCGGAGTTGATGTCGGCCGCGACGACGCGCAGCGTTACCGATGCCGGGGCGATGGGTCCGAGAAACACCCCTTCCGTGTTGTTCTTGAAATCCGCGACACCGTTGGGACGGGACCATCCGTCCGCCATGAAGTCGTTGCCACGATATGTCTGGCCGCCGGACTCGACCACGAGATCGAGGTCGTTGTTCCAGGCCGGCTGCGATCCACCCAGACCGTGACCGTATGCGTCAGTCCAGACAAGCATGAACTTGAGCGGTTCATTGGGGTCGATCGGTGAAACCGTCATGACCCATTCTTCACCGGTGTTGTCGAACGTAACCGGGCTGTCGAAGTAGCGCACCGTGTGCGCCGGATTTACCACGGCATCGAGGTCCATGCGCCCCCAGCCCTGCTTGCTGTCAAACGGGTGTCCTAGAGTCCCGCCGTCCGCGTCTTGAAAGCCGGCAAGGTCGTGCGCGACTGGTAGAAACGCCGCCTTGATGAGCGCCGGACTCGGATCCTCCGTGACACCTTCCAGGGACCGGTAGTAATCGATGAACACCGCGACGGCGCCGCTGACGTGCGGCGAGGCCATGCTCGTGCCGCACATGAGCGTATATCCGCTCCCGCTAGTGCTCGAATCGACCCGACATCCGGGGGCGACCATGTGCGGGATCGTCCGGCCGTCCAACGCGGGACCGTGGGCCGTATTGGAGGATAGATCGTCGATTTGGAGGATTTGCGAACCGTTGGAGTTCTGCATCTTCGTGGAGCCGATGTTGAAGAGGTTCTTGGCTTCATCGGGCGTGCCCTGAGTGCTGGTGCCGCCGTTTCCATTCATGAAGGAGAGGACGAAAGTAAGCGGTTGGTTACCCGGCGCGTCGGGATCGGCGTCTCGAACGCCGATGTCGACCTGCATCGTATGGTAGTCGTAGCCCTGCGGCGAACCGGACGGCCCCCAACTGTTGCCCGATAGCGAAGCCCCGTTGTTGAAGGAATCGGTCATGAGCAGGAGCATGCCGCCGGGTTGCTGATACCATCCCCGAAAGGTCTGCTCGACGAGGTTGGCGCCGGGTGCCTGCCCCAGACCACGCAGAAAACCGAAGCCGTCAGTGACGCCCGAACTTCCGTCGGCCGCCATGATGCCCGCCGTGTGTGTCCCGTGGCTGCTCGAAGCACCGCCGCCGCAGGTCACGCCGACGCACGGTATGAGCCGGTTGATCAGGTCCGGATGACTGTCCTGAATACCGCCGTCGACGTTGGCAATGATCACGCCGGTACCGTCCACACCGACGGCATCGAGCCACTCGAGGTAGCCCGGGAAGGCGAGGTTCGATTCGTCATGATTGTTGACGTTGATCTGGTCACTCATCTCCGTGCGGAGACCGCCGTCCGTGGGGATGGGTTGGATGGAATAGACACCGGGTACGCTTGCCGCCGCCCGCAGTGCAGTGCCGGGCATCGTCACCGCAGCGACTTCGAATATGTCGTTGAGGACGTCACGCCCGGTTACCGTCGCCCCTAACGCCTCGATCGACGCGAGCGCGCCGTCGACGTCCGCACCGCGATAGACCAGGATGTTGACGTCCCGCAAATCCGGCGGCAGACCGCGCCAACGCGGGAGCACCCGGTACGCCGGCGCGAACGGTCCGGTCCATCGCACGCTCGCCAGGGCGGCCGCCTGCGCACGATCCGCCGGTTCGCCCCAAACGATGTACGTAAACGGGTGTACATACTGGACGACCCGCAAGCCGGCCGCCCTCAAGCCCTCGAGCCATTGCGCCCGGGTCGGACCGACGAACTGAACCAGGTGCAGATCGGGACCGTCTTCACCAACTTCGTCCCAACCCTTCGGAAGCGACGGGGGTTCCGCGATCGGGTCGAACGACAGCTCGCCCAGGCGCAGGACGAATGCGTTAGGGCGCAGCTCGAACGCGATGCCCGCGGAAGACAGGCGGGCGTATTCCGAGGGCTCGAGCACCATCCAGTCAAATGGTCCGTAGTCGATATGCACCCGAGCTTCGAGATTCAGCGCCGTGACCGCCGCTCTCGACGATGCCGGAATCCGGACGGCGCGCGGTCGCGGCAGGTCGCCCGAATCGGGCGCACCGACCGCGGCACGATTGCCGACGGTTGCGACCGGCAGGGCCGAATGCGACCGCGGCGCCGCGTCCTCATCCGCCCGGCTGGTGACGGCCGCCGCGAATAGACACATGGTCCCACCACCGGCGGCGACGGCCAGTGTCAATCCAAACAGTACCGTCGAGCGCCTTGTTTCACCCTGTCTCCACCGTCGATCGATTCCTCGGCTCTTCATTGTTTGAACTCCGAATGGGTGATTCCCCCCCGCCAGTACGCGTCACTTCCGAAGCGGTGCGAAATGACGCAGCAATGTGGGCGACTTCGCGATTTCCGGCCGCCGCACACGCAGCGCTCGGACGGCAGCCTCCCCGAAAGACGAGGCATTGCTTAGTGACGAGGTGCAATCGTCAGTTCCCTGTGCAAGAAAACAACCACGCCGGGGACGCAACGTGCCCATCCGGCGTGACGCGGCAAACCCCGTACCAATGTCGACAAACCGCCAAGCTCCGTTCACACATCGCCTTGTCACTCTGAGTATCCATAATACGGATCCGCCACGCGCTGGTCAAGGGCCGCGTTGGGCGATGCTCCTGCCGAATCGAGTCCATGCACCGCTCGCGCTGCGCACGGCGCGACGGAAAGTTGGATGCCCGTTGAAGAATGTGAGGGATCGGCGACGCGCCGGTGCCACGCCGCCTTTCCCGGGTTCTCGTGTCCGGCGCCCGCCCCAAGCGGTGGCTGCGTTGTTGCAGCGGGGGGCGGGCTGGACGCATCGATTCCGATCCACTATCAACTCCGCCATGGTCTTTTCGATTCACCACACTCTTGGCGGCCCGCAAGCCGGCCCAGCAAGCTGGCTCGCCAGTGGCGGTGCCGGCCTGTTGGGCGCCGCGTCGGGGGCGCCGATCATTACGAATCCCGCCGGCGTCCTTGCGGCGCTCCTTGCGGTGCTGGCGATCATCTTCTGGCTGTCGCAGCACGAGCGCTACGGACGAATCTTCAAGATCATACCGGCCCTGGTGTTCTGCTACTTCGTGCCGACGCTGCTGACCACGCTCGGCGTCACGCCCGACGAGTCGGCACTATACGGCTGGGTCAAGAAGTTCGTCCTACCCGCAAGCCTGCTGTTGCTCATTCTGTCGCTCGACCTCCCGGCGATCATACGCCTCGGGCCGAAGGCCGTGATCATGCTCCTCGCTGGGACGTTGGGTGTGGTGATCGGCGGACCGATTGCACTCATTTTGACCAACAAAATACTTTCGATGGCGAGTGTGTTCTTTTCCGAGCCGACGGCGCTTCCCGACGACGTCTGGCAAGGAATGTCCGCGCTCGCGGGTAGTTGGATCGGCGGAGGTGCCAACTTCGTGGCCATCGGAGAAATGGCGGGCGCGAGCAGTGGGATGATCGCGCTGATGATCATCCCCGACGTCTTCGTCGCCAGCATTTGGATGGGCACGTTGCTCTACCTTTCCGGCCATCAGCGGGCCATCGATCGCTGGACCGGGGCGAACGCGGAGGCGATTCGTGATCTCGAACGTCGCCTTACGAATTTCCAAGAGCGGGTCACACGGGTTCCGAGCCTGGCCGACCTCATCATCATCGTCGCTTTCGGGTTCGTCGGAAGCTGGTTGAGCTTTTGGGCGGCCAACACGCTGCACGATACTTTCGAGAACGCCCTTACCGTCGATGCCTTGTACCTCAGCGCGGAGCCCGACGAAGCGAGCACCTCGTTCGCCCAGCTCTCGAAAGAGACGATCAACAAGAACGAAGTGGAATATCGGTTGACGCTCTCGACCGAGAGACGTGCATCCTCTTTGGAGGCAACCACGGCGACGGAGGATTCGGCGGCACGCGCGGAGTCCGTGGCCATAGAGACGCACACGATGGTTGTCGAATCGGATCGCTTTGCGACGCTCGCGGCCCTGATCTCGCACATCAACACGCAGGTTCCCGGATGGTCGGCGGAAGTCCTGCCTGCAATCGCGGGGGATATGAGTAAGAGCAGGCAGCTCCGCGCCTTCGGACGAACCCGTCTCGCGGTGAGCGGGGTCACAATCAGGCTGCCCGATCCGTCGCATTCGACGTTGTGGAATATGCACTCGAGCATGGGCACGTCAACCTGGAAGTACATCTTCATCACCGCCGTCGGCATCGGGCTCTCGTTCACGCGCGTGCGAAACCTGGAAGGCGCCGGTGCGTCGAAGATCGGCTCGGTGATGATCTATCTGCTGGTCGCGTGTATCGGCGCCGGTGCGAACTTCCGCACCATCTTCGAGCACCCTGCCGTTCTGCTCATGGGGTTCATCTGGATGGGCGTGCATATTGTCGTCCTGCTCAGCGTGGCACGCCTCATCCGCGCGCCGCTCTTTTTCGTAGCCGTCGGTTCACAAGCCAACATCGGCGGCGCGGCCAGCGCGCCGGTCGTCGCCGCTGCGTTTCACCCATCGCTCGCCCCGGTCGGAGCGCTCTTGGCGGTGGCGGGCTACGTACTCGGCACGTACGCCGGGTTGGTGTGCATGTACCTGTTGCGATGGGCGGCGGGCGTTGGATAACGGCGGGCCTGATGGGGCATGTGGCAACGCGCTGGTGTCGTGTTTCGCGCGCCAACGTCCGCCACGGGGGGCGGACGCTACGTCGCAGTAATCGTACCACGCAAATTGGCCGCACGGGCCGTGTACCAACGGAGCGCGATTCCGCCCAACAACCGAGCCGCGGGCCTGGCAAAGCCAGCTTGCTGGCAGCCCGCGCGATGCTACGAACAACCAAGATGCCTGATCGAAGCCGCGCGTTCGCCCAGTTATCGTAGGTGTTCAGCGCATAGCGTCCCACGCCCCACGCGGCGCCCGCAGAAGTTCGAGCTTGTTACGCATGCCCACGTCCGCCACGGGGGGGCGGATGCTACATCGCGATGGCCGCGCGTTCCCGAGAAAAGCGCCAAGACACATCGACCATTCTGCGCCAAATGACCGTGCGCGATTCCGCACAACAACCGAGCCGCGGGCTTGAAGCCCGCGCGGTGTTTCACGACCAAGGACGTTGCACGATTGCCTACGGTCATTTAGGCTATCGCTGATGAGTCGGCGTTCGGTCGCAATGTTGCAAGGCATCACGTGGGGACGGTCGCATGGGAAAGAGCCTGGACGAAATCCGGATCATGTTGATTCAGATCCGCGAGAGGGTGGACGTGGCGCGGCAGGAGCAAACGTGTTTCGTCGAGCACTGCGGCGTTCGCCACGACCAGATCGACGCGATCAACGTGGCCCACGAACCAACGCCCTGCGCGGAGCGCGTGTCCGAAGCCGACGTCGTGATGATCGGCGGCGCGGGTGCGTTTTCCGTGACGCATGACCATTCGTTTCACGAACCGCTCGCGAATATGGTCCGACGGATTTGCCAGGAGGGCACTCCTCTGTTCGGCGTGTGCTGGGGGCATCAGTTCCTCGCCAAGATCCTCGGCGGCACCGTCGTACACGATGATTCACTCGGCGAGGTCGGGACGAATCCGGTCCGCCTCACGCCCGCGGGGGCGAGTGACCCGCTGTTCGACGGTCTGCCCGAGGAGTTTCTCGCGCACATGGGGCACCACGATTACGTCCAGGCGCTGCCGGACGGCGCGACCGAGCTTGCCGTCTCTACGGTTTGCCCGAACCAGGCGTTTCGTCTGAACGGCGCGCCGATCTACGGCACGCAGTTTCACGTCGAACTCAGCGCCGTGCGACTGATGGAACGGCTGAGGATATACCAACACATCTACGTGCCCGACAAGGAAGAACTCGACCTTCTCGAACAAGCCCCCAAGGACACACCGGAAACCGACGGCGTCCTCAGGCGCTTTCTCGAAATGTACGTCGTTGACGGGAACTAGTGAAATGATTCAAACAGATGGCCTCTTATCAGAACCCCGACCGTGAGGGAGGGAACATGCTTTCACTGGCAAAGCCGGCCTTGCTGTTGGTCAGGCCGCTTCCTGACCGGCGCGGTTCGGATCAGGCCCGCCTCCCCAATTCTGAATCGCTGCACGAACAGCCGCGATCCTTGCCATCGCCTCATTCCGGCGGTACTACCATGAGTTATGACCACAGACGCCATGATCGACCTGCGCAGCGACACCGTCACCCGACCATCAAAGGAAATGCGACGCGCCATGGCGGAAGCCGACGTGGGCGACGACGTATTCGGCGACGACCCGACGGTCATCCGCCTCCAGGAGAAAGTCGCCCGGCTGATGGACAAGGAGGCGGCGGTCTATCTGCCCTCCGGGTCGATGGCCAACCAAACGTGCATCCGCGCCCACTGCGAACCCGGCGACGAGATCATCTGTCACGAAGACAGCCATATCTACCACTACGAAGGCGGCGCCCCCGCCGGACTATCGGGCTGCTCGCTGCGCCTCCTTCGCGGTCCGCGAGGCCGCTTCACCGCCGAAGACGTCCGGACGGCCGTTAGACCCGTCAACTCTCACTATCCGCGATCGACGCTGGTGCTCGTGGAAAACACGCACAATCGCGGCGGCGGCAGCATCTGGCCGATCGAGCAAATCGCCGAAGTCCGCGCGGTCGCCGAGGAGTTCGGCTTGAAGATGCACCTTGACGGCGCCAGGCTCATGAACGCCTGCGTCGCAACGGGCCGTCGCCCGGCCGACTACGCGCAATACTTCGACACCGTCTCGACCTGTTTCTCGAAGGGGCTCGGCGCGCCGGTCGGTTCGGCCGTCGCGGGATCGAAGGAAACGATCGAGCGGGTTCATCGTTTTCGCAAGATGTTCGGAGGCGGTATGCGACAAGCCGGTATCATCGCAGCCGGTGCGATCTATGCGCTCGACCACAACGTAGAGCGTTTGGCCCAAGACCACGTTCACGCGAAACGCCTCGCCGGCGCGATCGCCGACCTACCGGGCCTGACCGTCGAGGCGGACGCCGTCGAAACGAATATCGTTTATTTTGACGTGTCGGAGAAACTCGGAACCGCCCAATCCCTTTTCGATCGTCTAACAGAAGAGGGCGTGCTCATGCTCGTCGTCGGGGCGCAGCGCATTCGCGCCGTCACGCACTTGGACGTCGATACGGCGGCGATCGATCGGGCCGCAACCGCACTCGCGCGCATCGTCAACCGTGCGTGACCCGTATCGCGCCGCCCCATCGTGGAATGAGCACTCGCCGTTCGGTCTCGACTCTTCCGGGTCGCGCTACCGTGGTTCGAGAAACCGTGCGATCGCTTCCGCGTCCGACGCGGGCAGCGCGGCGACCGCCCGCTCGAGTTCCGAAACGATGAAACTCATTCGAACCGCGCGGACGAATTGCCGATCGTCGCTGCGATCCGAACCGCGCACGATAATGCCGACCAAACGGCGATCCCTGTCGAAGACGGCGCCGCCGCTCATTCCGCTCGCAGCAGCGCCTTCGATGATCATCTCCGATTCGCTGTCGTAGGGTATCGCCCCTTCGGCGTCGCCTGCCTCATCGAGAAGCGGAATCAACGCGTGGGCCTCGTCGTCGCTCAGCACCCTGCCGACCACGGCCGCCAACTCGTCCGCAAAATCGCCGTGGGTCGGATAACCGGCAATCAGGACAAGCTCCCCCGCACTCACCCCCGCCCATGTAAAGGCGCTCGTCGTGACCCCGGCGGGATCGTATAGCGGCAGCATTCCGCCGTCAGGCAGGACCGGCCCGGCCGCATTCGTTCCCGATTCAAACCGATAGGTGTCCACGACACCGACGATGAAATCGTGTCTCGGCAACAGGTTGATAAACGAATCGCCGTTTTCGTCGGCCGGTACCGCGGGATTGTAGAGGCAGGATTGGCGCGACGCTTGCTCGTTCACCTCGGAACCGTCCGGCGACACGAGGAACAAACGGGCGACGCCTTCCTGGTCGCTTGGATCGTGCGTCGATTCGGCGATCGCCTCGCCGACCGGCGCGAACCAACCCTCGCCGAGCGTATGGAGCGCCGTCGCCATCAGTGCCGCCTCCGCCTCATTGCGTCGACTCCAGACCACGGCGCTACCGGGCGTGGACCGAATGACCCGGCCGCGGGTCTCGTCGATCCACGCGAAGCAAGGATGGTCTGCCTCCGCGAGGATGTCGGAGGCTGCGAATAACTGCGTGACGGCGTCGCAGGAAAACGACGGAGTGTCGATAGCCGTGTCGGCCGCCTCGGTGTCGAAGTCGGCACCGGAACCGGCACCCGTTGGCATGACGCCGCCGCATCCCCCCGACAATGCGAGCAGCCACCAGATCCGCGCAATATTCCAACCGCACCGATCGCGTCGTCGATGCGCGCCGACTTCGCGCCGTTTGATCCTCGCCGCGATACCATTGCTCGCGGAAGCGCCAGGTCCGATCAACTTGGATCCGTTCATTGAGCGCTTTCCGCTGTGTGCATGATGTTCTCGGTCATTCTGATGTAGGTATGGCAAAGGCTGGGGTTCCGTCAACCGTGAAACCGTAGGTTCAATCGCGAGGGCGAGGCCCGGTACAACCGGCTTGCCGGGGCCGAGCCGACAGCGTGCGACCAGACGCTCGGCTTGTTGGCGGCCTCCTGCGATGTCCCCGTAACGGGTGTCCCACCGGGTCCGTGACAGAATCGGCGAGCATCTTTCTTGCCGTATCTGGCTGAACATGCCCCGTAGGGGCGTTTGACTGTAGCCCAGCACGAAGTGCTGGGATAGGTCCCCAAGAACACAACCGAGTCC
>JADFHG010000519.1 GCA_022567365.1 Planctomycetota bacterium
GGGCGGCGGTGTCCGAACCATCTGAGCGACGGGACGATCGCGCGGGCTGAAGCACGCGGCGCGGTTGGGGCGTCCGCGCGGGCTCCGGTCCGTCGCGCGGGGATGTTGTCGATGTGTCGCCGGGCTCGACGACCTCGACGATGAGCATTCCGTCGCCGAGTTTCAGCGCCTGTTCGACGGCTTCCAAAAGGCGTCCATGGACCGACGGCGAGATCGCGATCCGATCGACGACGATCTCGATGTGGTGGCGGATGTGGCGCGCGAGGTCCGGCGCGTCCGCGAGCGATACGACGTCGCCGTCGACGCGGGCCCGGGCGAAACCCTGCCGGAGCATGTCCTCGAAGAGGTCGCGATACTCGCCCTTTTGCCCCCGGACGACCGGTGCGAGGATGTGCAGCTTGGCGCCCGCGCCCAGCTCCATGATCCGGGCGACGATCTGCTCGCGCGTCTGGGCGGCGATCGGCCGGTCGCAGTCCGTGCAGTGTTGGCGTCCGACCCGCGCGAACAACACGCGGAGATAATCGTGAATCGCGGTGATCGTGCCGACCGTGCTCCGTGGATTCCAACCGCTGGCCTTCTGCTGAATCGAGATTGCCGGGCTCAGCCCGGTGATCTGATCGACGTCGGGCTTGGCAATTTGACCGAGGAATTGACGGGCGTATGCGCTGAGCGATTCGATGTAGCGACGCTGCCCTTCGGCGAAGAGCGTGTCGAACGCGAAGCTGCTCTTGCCGCTCCCCGACACACCGGTAAAGCAGATGAGCTTGCCACGGGGCAGCTTGAGCGAAACGTCGCGAAGATTGTGTTCGCGGGCGCCGGTGACGGTGATGAAGCGAGGCTCCATGGCGGAAAGGCTCTGGTCATTCCAAATATCAATTAGCGAGAATCAAATAGCGAATACGCGGGTAGCGATCATCGAATCTCGAACGCGGACCGCAGGAGCGCGATCATTGCTTGTCGTGTCACCAACTGAGCCGCGTGCTTCAGCCCGCGCGGACTTTCGGCCAAAAAATGACGAACGCTGGCCATCGAGCACGGCGGCGTTCGGGAACCAGCGATTCGCGCGTGACGATTCAGGAACCGGGCGGCGCGAATTCGCGATTCGATCTCCCCGTTTCGCGTCTCTAGCCGCCCCCGAGCAGCAGACTCCGTCTGCCCGTGTCAAACCCGACGTGCGTGACCCGCCAGAAACCATCGTCCTTCGCCAACCATACCATCACGACGACCTGCGCCGCGGGATCCCCGCTCGGATCGGCCGCCTCCATGCGCACGGCGCAGCGCGGAGGAACGTCTTTCGACGCGGGGGTGACAACCATTCGCGGTTCCGCCTTGGCGAATTCGTCGTCGAAATCGTGGGCATAGTGTGAGAGTGTCGGCGTCCAGTGGTATACCCGGTCAGTGATGAAATCCGCCCTTGTCCAGTTGCTGCGTCTCATCGCGGCGAGCACGTTGGCCGCACATACGTCGAATTGCACGTCCAAGGCTTGCTCGCGCTCGGTGTCGGCGGCGGCGAAGAAGTCCTCTTTGATCGCCCGAAACAGCACAAACGCCACCTGTTTGGGCGTCGCCTGGACGTCGAGCGTGATGCCATAGTGCGTGACCGATGCCACGGTTGGGTCGCGCAGCTTCTTGTCGGCGAGACGCACGTTTTGCCGGCAACCGGCAAGCACGAGGGCCATCCCAAGACCGGCGAGACATGTGCGGCGACGGGTGATTCTGTTGAGCATCATAACCGGCGAAGTCTAACGACCACGTCGCGGGTTGCAAACCGATCGCGTTGTGGGATGGGCCATTCGGCGGTAGACTTCGGCTTCAATGCTGAAAGGCGGTTCGAATGGCCGAATTCAACCGGAATATCTGGGCGCCCTGGCGTATGGACTACATCCGTTCGCTCGACGGCGACGCCACGGACGACGGGTGTTTTCTGTGCCGGTATTGGGCCGCACCGGTTGACGACGCCTCGAATCACGTCATATGGCGCGGACGGTCGGCGTTCGTCCTGTTGAACCGCTTTCCATACACCAACGGACACCTGCTCGTAGCCGTCGCGGACCACGTGGGCGAGTTCTCCGAGCTTTCCGACGAGCAATTGACCGAGCTGTCGCGCATGGTCCGAGACGGCGTGGGCCTGCTTCGCGAAACGATCGGTCCGCAGGGTTTCAACATCGGATACAACATTGACCGGTGCGCCGGCGCGGGGCTGCCGGGACATCTGCACGCCCACATCGTGCCCCGGTGGAACGGCGATACGAATTTCATGCCGGTGCTCGGCGGCGTGCGTGTGATCCCGGACGCGCTGGATAAGACATATGGACAACTCCGCGGCGCAGCCGACGCGGCTGGGCTTCGCGCTCCCGATTGAACCGGCGATGGCGATGATCCAAGCGGCGGAATCCAACCTCGCACCATACGCGATCCGTTCCGCCGACTGCGGCGGACGTGCTCATGCGGAGGCGACAGACGCGCGTTTCGGTCCGTTCGAGTTGGACCGGCTGCGGATCGTTTCGTGTGCCGCGTTTCGCCGGCTCGAGAAGAAGACGCAGGTCTTCGGCGCGGGGCTTGACGATCATTTTCGTACGAGGCTGACGCACACGCTCGAGGTCGCGCAGACTGCCCGGTTGATCGCGACCGGCGTGCGGGTCAACGCGGTGCTGGCCGAAGCCGTCGCGCTCGCCCACGACCTGGGCCATCCCCCGTTTGGACACGCGGGCGAAAAGGCGCTCGACCAGATGATGGCCGATCACGACGGGTTCAACCACAACGCCCATTCCCTGCGCGTCGTCGAATACCTCGAACA
>JADFHG010000520.1 GCA_022567365.1 Planctomycetota bacterium
GGGTGTGACCCAAGGGGGTGAAACGGCAAAGTGGCGGACCGGCAACCTTCGGGCCGGTGACGACACCTGCGCTTGCAAGACACTTGGTGACCATCGCCCGCCAGAGGACTGCTGGTGTACCGTCAATCCAAGACGCGCGGGCTGGGGTTGCGCGGCGCTCCCCTAGGGGGTCGAACCGGGTGCGGTGGGCTGTTTCGCAAGCAAGACCCGCCAGACGCGTACCCCGGCGCCCCGGCGGCCTGCGTGCCTACTTGTGATCGATGACGATAATGTTGTCCGGCAGGAAATCGAGCGCCTTGGCGACGTCCTCCCATGAAAGGGCGTCGCTCGGACCAATGGGTCGGGGAAGGAGCGTCTTGGCATCCTGGACGAGTTTGACCAGTTGGTGCCCACTCCTGACGATCACCGCCAGGTCCGGTTCGCCCCATTGAAATTGCTTCACGGGGAACCCGACAACGCCTTCTCGGATCAGGTGGACCCGATTGCCGCGGGCGTTGAGAAGCTGCCCGAGGTCGAGCGCGAGACCGGCAAAGCGACCGCACGCCTCCTTCGCAATCGGAGAATCCAGGATCGCCTCCC
This sequence comes from Planctomycetota bacterium, assembly GCA_022567365.1. GTDB lineage: Bacteria > Planctomycetota > Phycisphaerae > UBA1845 > UBA1845 > JADFHG01. Next base: position 580 of record JADFHG010000520.1, read on the forward strand.
CGTCGTCGTTGGTAGCACCCGACGCGAGAATACAGCGGAACTCCGCCTTCTCGATCCACAGATTACAAGTTTTCTCCTGCATCGCTGACGTCACCATGGCCCTCTCCTTCGCAACTACCGTCGCCACATGGCATTTATCGGTATGCGCAGGCCGGGCATTTCACAATAGAGGTAACACGTCCGTGTTGCCCCCGTCAAGCTCCGCGACCGGATCAACCGCACCACGCAGGGCGATCGACGCGCAAAACTTGCGCTCTTTCGGCTCGCCGGAGCCGCGTGTGATGAAATCAACCCACCCGAACGCCGTACGGACCCGCACACCGCCTCTCTTTCACGGTCACGGGTCGGAAAAGCCGCCCAATGTTTGAATCTCCACTCCAGCGATTGCGGGCCGCTCTCGGCGTCATTTGCGGACAGCCCCACGGGAGAGGATTGGAACGAGCAGGAAGACGGCGCCCGCGAACGACGCCGTCACTCCGACCGCCATGATTCTACCGAGCGATTGGATCGCGGGGGTGCTGGTGAAGGCGAGCGTCCCGAACGTGAGCGTCGTCGTCACGCTGGTCATCATCACCGCGTGGCACGCCGCGCTCAGGCCCTGGGCGACGTCTCCCCCGTCCCGACGGCGCGCCCGCGCGATGCTGACGAGGAAGATACCGTCGTCGACCCCAATCCCCACGAGCAGTGGCAACGCGATCAGATTGATCATGTTGAGTTTGGTGCCCGTGATCCGCATTACCGCAAACAAGCACAGCACACCGAAGCCCGCGGGAAGGAGCGCGAGCGCGGCCGCGCGAATGCTCCGGAAGAACAGCAGGAGCCAAATCGCGACGGCCCCCGCGGCCACGCCCAGCAAACGCGAAAGCTCCCGCCGGATGCCATGCTCGGTATCGCCCGCGATCACGCTCAGACCGGTCAACGTCGCCCCATCGACGTCGCCGAGCGCTTGGCGAATCGCTCGGATCACCGCGTCGCGATGCTCGCGGGTTTCGGGCGGATGGGCAAGGTGGACGTACGTCAGCGCCGCAGCGCCGTGGGCGCCTCCGACGGAGTCCGGACGCGGCGTCGGAAGGAAAGTCTCCGCCAATCCAGGATATTCGCCAAGCGCCGCGATCCCGGGCGGAGCGCTCTCGCTCAGGAGGCGTCGAAGAAACGCCGCGTATGCTTCGTATGCTGCGGGATCGAAAATGCTCCGCTGCAATGCCGCGTCAAAGTCCTGTAGGATTCGATCGGCGTCGAGCGCTTCGATCATCGTCCGACGAGCGGGGATACCATCGGGGTCGGGCAGCAGGTCGGCGAGGCCGTACGTACCCGCGACCCCCGCTCGACGAGGTCCCTCGCCCGCAAGGCGCGACGCAACCCGGTGCGAGAGCGAAACAAGCCCATCCGGACCGTCGGATTCGAGCAATACGATCATCGCTTCGGGCGAAACGTCGAACCGCTCGGCGATGCGCCGCTGCGCGGCCAATGGGGCGTTCGGTCTGGGGTGCATCACGGTAAGATCGTCTTCAAACCACGATGATCGACCCGAGCCGAACGACAATACCCCGACCGCGATCGCCATCAGCGCCAGCGCGCCAATGAACGATCCTTTCCGATGGACGCACACACGTCGGACAAAGGGCTCTATGTCGATGCGAAGCGGGCGTAGGTGTCGCGACTTGGCACCCTCGCGGCGGAGCGTAAGAAGCACCGGCAGAAGAACGAAGGCCGCTAGGAGCGCGCCCGCGAGCCCCGTCGCCCCGAGCCACGCGAAATCGCGCAACGCCTGCACGTTCGAACGCGAGATCGCCAGGAACCCGAGCACCGATGTCCCGCACGCCGCGGTCATGGCCGGTCCCACCTCGGCCAGGCTTCCCGCGATCGCGTCGAATCGTGAACGCCCGGACGAAAGCAGGCCGGCGTGGTGTGACAGAAAGTGGATGCAATAGTCGATGCCGATCCCGGCCAACACGCCTCCGATGACGGCGGTGATGGGCGTCAGGCGGAGCGAAAACATCGAGTAAAGACCGAACGCCGCAACGATCCCGGCGACGACGGGCAAGACCGCACGCACGAAACTGAACGGATCGCGGTAGACGAGCAAGAAGAGCGTCTGAAGCATCAGGATCGATAAGGCGATGCTGCGGATCATGTCGCCGCGAATGGACTTTTCGGCGGCGGCCGCAATGGCGTAAGCGCCCGCGAGTTCGATCGTCAGACCGT
>JADFHG010000521.1 GCA_022567365.1 Planctomycetota bacterium
GCAGGCTCCAGCTCGCCCGTGCGGACCCGCACGTCCGCCAACCGCGCGCGTGTCTTCGCCTCGGTGTGTTGGTCCTCGCCGGCCACTGACAGTTTGATCGCCTCGCGAAAACGCTCCTCGGCCGAGTCGATCTTGTCTTCATCGAAGTCGATCAGGCCGAGTCCGAAGATCGCGTCCGGATACCCGGGTTTCATGGCAAGGTACGCCTCGAACATCTCGCCGGACTTCGCCGGCTTGCCGCGGTAATAAAGACACCACGCATAGAACACGTGCACGGCCTGTTGCTTAGGATCGAGCAGGATGGAGCGGGCAAAGAGCGGTTCGGCCAACTCGTAGTGTTGCTGCTTGTGGTGGGTCATCGCGAGGAGGAAATGGACCCGCGCCCAACCGGGGTGATTGGCGACGATCGGTTCAAGCCGCGCCCGCGCCACCGCGTAATTGCCGGACCGAATAAGCTGCAAGCATCTCGCCAGCTCACCCGGGGGCGGCATCGGCGCGCGCGGGGTTCGATCGATCTCGTCACCCTTCTTCGCAGGCGTTCGATCGATCTCGTCGGCCTTCTGCGAAGGCGCCGCCTGGGCCGGCGACGGAGTTGGGCGCGGCGGCGCTTCGCCCGATGCTCCAGGCGCACCGCCCGTCGCGTGAACGGCCACCGTCTGCATCAGGCATGCAACGCCCAATACGACCGGCGCTGACCTGTGTGTCCAACGGAGCATGATCGCCGCAGTATAGCATACCACGCGCCGCGACGCCCGCGCGCGTTGATTCGGCATTGCGCCGCGGCAGCCATCGCTGCTACTGAATCGTCACGATCGAGTGTTTCTCCACCAGCAAGTCATAAATGAACTCGACGTCTTCGTTATACATGCGGATGCAACCGAGCGACAGGCTTTTGCCTATGCTCTGCGGTTCGATCGTTCCGTGGATACCGTATCGCAGCAGCCCGAGGGTTTCGCCTTCGACGCCCACCAAGCCGACCCATCGCTCCCCGAGCGGGTTCTTCGGGTTATCGGCACCGATGATCTTGCCGCCGCGCGGCGGATAATACGTCGGGTTCTTCAGCTTGTTCTGCACGCGCCATTCACCCCGCGGCGTACTGTCGTCCTCGCCGAGCCCCACCTTGTAGCGACGAATGAACGTGTCGCCGAGGTAGATGTCGAGCGAGTAGGACTTCTTGCGGACGACGGCGCGGAACGGCCCGCGAACAACCTTTAGCCGCTGGCCGATATGAATCATGTTCTTGTTCTGGATGCCGTTGACACGAGCGAGGAGGTCGTCGGAAATGTTGAGCCCCTTCGCGATCTTGCCGAGCGTATCGCCCGTCTTGACCACGTAGGCCTCAACAAGCGGATCGCCGGCGAGGATCCGACTCGAGAAGATCGTCGCATCGGCGATTCTCGTCAGGTCCGCCCGGAGTCGCGTCAGCTCGGAGGGCTCGACGCCTAACTTCAGCGCTTCGTTAAGGTGTTGACGCGCCGTCAGCCAGTCTTCACGGGCAAACGCTTGTTGTCCGCTATCGAGAAGGGCCGCCGCGCGGGCCGAGACCGCCGAAACGCTCGCCTCGTCATCGGTGGCGGAAGTATGGTCGCCCTTTTCCAGAACGCCCGGATCCAACGGCGTGCCCGGGATCTCCGGACGGTCGCTCCGCAGGGCCACGCGCATCGGCGCCGCCGGGTCGGCGAGGGCGACCACATCGGCCGGCGTCGTCGACTGGGCGGTGTCCTCGCCGGAATACCACCACCATACAGCCAGCACCGCGCAACCGCCGATGCCCCAGGCCGTCATGTTTCGACTCTTTCGTCTTCGCCGGCGCCGTGCCATGGTATCGCCTCCTTGCGGTCATAGGTAGGATCGGTGCGGGCACGCCGATGTGCCGAGTTGCGCCGCATGTCCGACATGGCGAGCATAGTCGTTGTGCGAGCTTCTGCAAGTACCCGGTATACCGGCTCCCAGGGTCCGGTCCGTGACAGTTCCGGGGCGAGCATAACAGTACAGCGCAAGGTTGTTCGTAGGGCAGGCTTCCAGCCTGCATTCACCGCGATTACGATGCAGGCAGGATGCCTGCGCTACACGGTCGTGATGACTTTGCGCTGTACTGATAACACTGCCCCAAAAGTGGCGCGTGAGTGTTTCCGCAGGTGAAGTTCCGGGGATCCGGGATGAAACCCGTGGAAGACGGGAAGCACGGGTTTGCTCACCACGAAAGGGACGCCGTTGGGGAGCCCCGGAGGGGCGGTAGAACATAGCCACGGGCGTAAGCCCGTGGGATGCGTCGCACCACGGTCCCGAAGCCCCGTAGGGGCGGCAGAAACGGTGCGACGACGGGAGAGGCGCGGCAATCATGTGTAGCCCCTCCGGGGCTCGCGCGTTTCCGTCACCATAGTCCCACGGGCTTACGCCCGTGGCTAGACGCCAAAGACGCCTCCCGGGTTGTTTGGATGCCGTCTAGACCGGCACGAACCTTGTGAGGTTGGGTCGGCGCAACGACAAATCACAGGCGCGCTTGCCGCCGGTCGGACGCCGCGTTATTGACCGTATCGGCTGCGGCAGTAGGAATCAGACAGGCCGACGTCGAGGCAGAGCAACTCGAGGAACGTGAACGAACCGTCCAGGGGTGGCGCCGGCATGAACACGTCGAGCACGAATCCGTCCAAGAGCGCCGACAGCAGATCCGCGTCGCCGGTCGAGATGAACAGGAATGGATCGAGAGCGAATGAATCGATACCGCCCGTCGAAGTGTCGCCGAAGCCGGTTTCAAGAAACAACGTCCCCAACGGC
>JADFHG010000522.1 GCA_022567365.1 Planctomycetota bacterium
GTACGTGTTTAGCGTGTAGCGGCCGCCCCCTGCGGCGGCCGTAGAAGTTCGGCAGTGCTTCGCATGCCCACGTCCGCCGCGGGGGGCGGACGCTACCGTGCGTTTGCGGCAAAACCGCTAAACACGTACATGTCCGAAGGACATGGGCCACCCGTCCCGCGTTGGCCACGTAGTCCGGCGTCAGCAAGGATTGACGACCGCTCTCTTGGATTCAATTGGACCGCGATCAGTCTCAGTCTTCGTCGTCCTCGTCTTCGTCGTCCTCGTCGTCTTCGTCCTCATCGTCGAGATCGTAATCGATCTCAACCGGCGGCAGTTCGCCTCCGGGGCCTTTGAGGAAGTGGTCGAACCATCGCATCATCCGTAGCTGATAGTCGTATCGCGCAGCCGCCTTGCGGTTCCCGTGCCCTTCGCCGGGATAGCGAATGTGACGGACGGCAACCTTACCGATCGTCTTGAGGTGTCGATGAAGCTGGAGAGACTGCTCGGGGTTGACGCGTGTGTCGTCCTTTCCGTGCATGATTAGCAGCGGAGTCCGCGCCTGCTGGACGTAGTATATCGGGCTGCGGCTCCGGTAGAGATCCCAGTCTTCCCAAAGCCGCTTGCCATAATGGACGAGGTACATCTCGTCGGGAATATCGGTGTTGCCCAGCTTGGAAACGCTGTTCGTGATGCCGACGTTCATGACGGCGGCCGCGAATCGTTCCGTGTAATAGGTCGCGCACCACGCCGACGCATACCCGCCGTACGACCCGCCGGTCACGCCGACCTTGTCGCGATCCACCAGACCGATGTTGATGAGATGATCGACGGCATCGATGAGATCGTCGAATTCCTTGCCGGCGGGGTCTCCGCGGTCGAGCTTCGAGAACTCGACGCCGCGACCCGTGCTCGCCCGGTAATTCGGGTAGAACACGGCATACCCGCTCGCGGCCGCGACCTGGCCTGGTTGGGTCGGTCGATTGAGCCAGCCCTGTCGTTGGTGGGCTTCGGGACCGCCATGCACCGATAGAATGAGCGGGTAGCGCTGGCCGGGTTGCTCGTCGAGTGGATGGATGAGCAGTCCTTCGAGCTTCAGCCCGTCGCGGGCATCATGAGTGATTGGCTCCTGTTTGGCGAAACGCATATCGGAAAACCATGGGTTGACGTCGCTCAGCCGCCTGGGCTTGGTGTCGCCGTGTGACATGGCGAAGACCTCCGCCGGGTGCGTGGGGCTGTCCGATCGCATCGAAACGGACTGACCGTCGCGCGAAAGCGTGAGCCCGTATAGAACGTTGCCACCCACCTCGATGTGCGTCTTGCGGCGCGTACCGTCGCGCCCGATTTCCGCGAAGGTCGTCCACACACCCATGTCGCCGAGATACATGATCGTGTCGTTGCTCTGCCACGCCACCGACGAAACGTGACCGAGGTACCCCGGCAGAATGTCGATCAGCTTCCCGCCCGCCTTGGAGACGATCGTCAGACGACCGGGCGACGGGTCGTCCAAGGCCTCGGCCGAAACGACGGCGAGGCGCTCGCCGTCCGGGCTCCATTCGTATTGACCCAGTTTTCCAGGGTTTTCGATCCGCGCGACGATCGAACCGGTGATCGCATCGACGATGCTCAGCCGTGTACGCATATAGCTATCGTCGATCAGCGGTGTCGGCGCGATGGCGACCGCGATCAATCCCTCGACCGGGCTCCACGACAGACCGTTGACGTTGCCCTCGATTTCGAGCATCCTCGGTTCCTGATCCTCGTCGTCGGGCGCGCCGATCCAAAGCCGGGTAAACAGGCGGTCTTCCTCGAACACCTCCTGATTGAAGCCCTTTTTCTCTAGCTTTTTATGCTTTTTCGAGCGTTCTTCCTTGGCGGTGAAGGCGACCTCCCTACCGTCCGGACCCCAGGAATATCGCGCGACGTCGGTGTCGTGGCTTAGCACGTTGCGGGCCTCGCCACCGTCGATCGGGATGACGTAGAGCGATTTGTGTTCGTCGTCGCCGCGTTTGGCGAGGAACGAAATACCCGTGCCGTCCGGCGTCCAATCGACGGCGGACACGGTGACCTCCCCCGTCACAAACGGACGCGACTTGCCGGACATGTCCACCACGTGCAGCTCGGACCACGCGGGTCCGTTGTCGTCCGACATCAACCGCCGCGGCACCGAGACCGTGTATGCGATGTGCGCCCCATCCGGCGAGATGATGGCGGAGGTCACGCTTCGGACCTTCGCAATGTGCTTCGGAGTGAAGACCTCGTCGCCCGCGCTGACGCGACTTGCGCTCAACGGCGCGGCGATCAGCATCGCCGCCATTACAACGGCGTCGCGCCATCCGTGGCCGACGGTACGTCGTCTATTGATTCGATCGAACATGAAACAACTCCAAATAAGCAATGATGTCTGGTTTCGGTCGGCGCCGGCGCGTGCGACCCCCGACAATTCCGAATGGCTGGTCCTGACACGGATCACTCAACGGCTGCTGTAGCCGGCGCGACATTCGGACGGCCCGAATGTTTGTGCCCTCCCGCCGGGTACCCTCGATCGATGATCGGGATCGTTAGCATCGGCTGATGGGACCGATTCGTCAACCGGCGTTCCGTTGTTCGGTTTCGGCGGAGCGGCAAGTGAATCCTGTCGCATAATCTTGCGGGTTCCTGGGGACGAGCCGAATCCGAACCCCGACCGTAACGAGCGGACACCGCGCTGGCCGCCGACCAACTCCGACCCGCACGTTTTTGGGTTGACGGCGCACTCGGGCATTTCCCGATTTTGCATGCCGGATCCACCG
>JADFHG010000523.1 GCA_022567365.1 Planctomycetota bacterium
CGACGGGCTGCTCGCACGGATGACGCGGAACACGACCGACTTCGGTGGGCAGCTCGACTCGCTCGCGGACGTGGTGACGTCGGGGCTTGCCCCGGCTGTCCTTATGGTCGCGTTCCTGACGCAAACGCTTTCCGTCGACCTGTCACCGGTTAGCCACGATATCGTCGGACGTGCCGCATGGATCGCCGCCGCGGTGTACTTGGCCTGCGCCGCGATTCGCCTCGCACGCTACAACGTGGAGCATGCACAATCCGGCCACGACGGACGCGGATTTCGGGGTCTTCCCTCGCCGGGGGCGGCCGGTGTGATCGTGGGTCTGCTGCTGTTTCAGGAGCAGGGTCGCGGGCTCCCGTCAGGCACAATCGTCTACGTGATGCCGGCGGTCGCATTCGCGGCGGGCCTCCTCATGGTCAGTCGTGTCCCATACCCTCGTATGGCGTATCTGTTCAGCGGACGCCGACCGTTCGAACAGCTCATCCTCATTATCGTCGTGTTCGTCGTGTTCTGGCTGTACAAAGTGGAGACGTTCGCCGTCGCCGTATTCGTGTACGGTTTGTCGGGGCCGGTGCTGTACGCGCTTCGGCGTTTGAGAAAACGGTCGGCTTCTTCGACAACCGGCGTCGAGGAAGAAAACGCACCGACCCAGAGTAGCCGCAGCGCCTGATTGGGTCCGTGACACTTTCGGCGGGTTCGAACCGTCCAATCCGAACCGCGACCGTAAGGGAGCGGTCTGCGAAGTAGCGCCTCATGGCGATGGAACGGTATTGAGCGGGGCCAGGAAGGCGGCAGAGCCCGTCCGCCGATTCTGTTACGCACGCCGCCGGACTCGGTCGGGTGTACTTACCTTCCCCACGCTCGAACCCGCGGATACGATGCGCCCGAAGGGAATCGGTGCCGATGGGTGCCGGCGGGAACCCATGTAACTACGACCAGACTGGCATCTTGGATGACCGAGACTGTGGATAAGAAACCAAGAGTCCGTGTGCGCTTCGCGCCCTCCCCGACCGGATACCTGCACATCGGGGGAGCGCGGACTGTCCTGTTCAATTGGCTGCTCGCGAGAAAGACGGGGGGGGCGTTCATCCTTCGCATCGAGGACACTGACAGGACGAGGCACGTCGGCGATTCGGTTCGGAAGATCCTGGATGATCTGCGCTGGCTGGGGCTCGACTGGGACGAGGGCCCGGAGGCGGGCGGCGAATTCGGTCCGTACTTTCAAAGTCAGCGCCTCGACACGTACGACGCGCACCTCGACAGGCTTCTCCAGTCCGGCGACGCCTATTACGCGATGGAGACGCCCGAAGAACTCGCGGCCATGCGGGAAAAGGCCCGCGCCGAGAAGCGCGATTTCTCTTATTCGAGGCCCGACCCGCTACCGACGATCGAACAGGGCAAAGCGGCAAGGGACGCGGGGCGGCCGGTCGTCGTCCGCTTCAAGATGCCCGGTACGGACATCACGGTCGTGGACGAGATTCTCGGCGAGGTCACGATGCCGGCGGATACCCTCGAAGACTTCGTGATTCAAAAGGCCGATCGGTTTCCGACGTATCACTTCGCATGCGTTGTCGACGACGAGCTCATGGAGATCACCCACGTGTTGCGCGGGCAGGAGCACCTGATGAACACGCCGAAGCACGTGGCCATGCAGCGTGCTTTGGGGTTCGCCGCGCCGCTCTACGCCCACTTACCCATCATCTTCAACATGGACGGCTCGAAGATGAGCAAGCGGGATAAGGAAAAGGCGATCAAACGGGGCGAGACCCCGCCCGAGATCGAGGTGCACGACTTCCGCGCGTCGGGATACCTGCCGGAGGCGATTATCAATTTCATCTCGCTGCTCGGTTGGTCGCCCGGCGCGGACCGGGAGCAGTTCACCCTCGAGGAGACGGTTTCCCTGTTTTCCGTCGACCGGATCGGCAAGACGAACGCGAAATTCGATCGCGAGAAGCTGATCGCGTTCAATAGGGATTGGGCGGGCAAAGTCGCGCCGGATCGATTGCTGGCGGCGTTTCGCGACTATCTTTCCGTTTGCGCCGCGAGCAATCCGCCGACCGGCCCGGATGATATCGACGGTGCGGGACCGGGCGACGGTCCGGCGGATCGAGCGGCGCCTGATTCCGATCGGCGGGGCGGGGCGGCGGAGGCTCCCGTCGAAGCCGTGATGGCAAACGCCGATGCGGCCGTGCTGCGACGGGTGTTGGAGCTGTGCGCGGGGTTTCGCACCTTTCCCGACGTGGTCAAGAAAGCGGGGTTTCTTTTTGTCTCCGACGATGCCATCGAATTCGATCCCAAGGCGGTCAAGAAGGTGCTTGCAAAAAACGACGGCGCGGGATATGCGCTGCTCGACGAATTGCTTCTCAAGCTCGAAGGCGTCACCGACTGGTCGGTCGGCGCATTGGAGGCGCTCATCAACCGCGTCTGCGACGAAAAAGGGATCAAGCTGGGAAACATCGCCCAACCCCTACGGGTGGCCGTCACCGGCGGCACGATCAGCCCGTCGATCTTCGAGAGTTTGGAGATGTTGGGGAAGGTCCGAACCACCGCGCGGATTCGGCGTTGTGTCGAAAGCCGTTCGGCCGACGTATAATGAACGTGTGATGGCGTTACGTTGTGACGGTGTCCGTAACGGCACCGCCGCCGGCTCCGCTGTTGGCTAGGAGCCTGTCCGAGTAACGAAAAACGCCTTCACGAAAGGGTACTTTCGTACTACAAGACTAGGCTCTGTCTGAAAACAGTATTCTAAGGTATCGCCGAATCATCGCTAGCT
>JADFHG010000029.1:0-5152 GCA_022567365.1 Planctomycetota bacterium
GGCCGGCTTGGGAGAACCACGGCGGAGCATGTCGATGAAGATCCGAACCGCGATGATCCATTCGCATCGTATAAACCGGACGAGCGCGTCGGCATCGCGGGGATTGAGCGGTTGGCGGAGCAATCGCTACGCGGGCGCCGCGGTCGAATCCTCGAGGACCGCAACGGGCGGACCGTCGGCGACGTGATCCCGGCTCAGAACGGTAGCGATGTCTCGTTGACGATTCACGCGGAGTTGCAGCGACGTCTGTTCGACCTGCTCGGCGATTCGGTTCGCGATATCGCGGACGCTCCCGGTGGGGCGATCGTCGTGCTGGACATCGCCACGCGCGAGGTGCTCGCGCTTGTCTCCTATCCATCGTATGATCCAGCGGCGATCGGCAACGCGGAGGCGTATGGCAGGCTTCGCGACGATACCGAGGCCCTGCCTCTTCAGTTTCGCGCCGTGGCCAACCGGTACGCGCCGGGTTCGATCGTAAAGCCGCTCGTTTGCTGGGCGGGACTCGTGAATAACGAGATTTCCCTCGATTCGGTCGAACATTGCACCGGATACCTCTTCGACGACGTACGCAATCGATGGCGATGCTGGCGGATTTCCGGGACGACGATGCGCAAGGCACACGGAGACATCAAGGTCGTCGACGCGCTGCGTGGGAGCTGCAACGTCTTCATGTATCGGTTGGGCGAAAAGCTCGGAGTCGAACGGCTGTGCGCCATGTTCGACATGGCCGGAATCGGCAGGCCCTCGGGAATCGGATTGCGTGAAGAGATCCGCGGAATCAACCCCACGTCCGGGTGGCTGATGACCGAACTGGGTCGCTCGACGACGACGGCGCACTCGAGGCTCTTCGCCATCGGACAGGGCGAGATCGCGCTGACGCCGTTGCAGGCGGCCAATCTCATGGCGGTCTACGCAAGCGGGCGATATCGCCCGGTGACTTTGCTTCGCGGTGGATCACCCACGCCGGAATGGACGCTGCCGGGCGACCGAGACCAATTGGCCGCGATTCGGCTGGGCATCTATCAGGTCGTGAACGACATCGACGGTACGGCGCACAAATATAGCTTCTTCGACAACGATCTCTACGCCCTGTGCGGCAAGACCGGCAGCGCGACGACCGGTCGCTGGCCCACGGCGTATGATGTGCCATATGTGGACAAGCTAGGTCACGGAGACGTCGCGCGAATCCCCGCGACCGCCAAGGAACCGGCGATCAAGCGGTTCATCTCCGACCACCCGGACGCGACCTTCGATCGGTCGGAGGTGGTTGTCGCGAGCTATTGGCCACGGTACGAGCTACCGCCGGGTGAGCGTTACTCCCACGCCTGGTTCGGCGGCTTTCTTCAGCGCAAGGACGCGAGCGGCCAACCTGATTGGGCGGTGCCGCCGCGGGTTTCGTTCGCCGTGCTCGTCGAGTTCGGAGGGAGCGGCGGGCGCACAGCCGGGCCGATCGCCCGAAAGGTGGCGGCCCTGCTGCTCGAGGTACTCGGACCGGACCTCGATCCGGACGGCACCGGCCCGCGCGGCGCGGGATCAAACATTGCGCGTGGATATGCGAATCCCTCGTCCACACGGGTTTCAACCGACGCGCCGCGCGACGGTACCCTGTCGAACTTGAACGCGGAAACACCCGGCGACACCGATCCGTGAAACGAAGCACGTTCGATCTTACGCAACCGGGCTGGAGCATTCTGCTGGCGATCACCGTGCTCATGGCGATCGGTGTCGCATCGATCTACGTCACCGACACCCACTATGCCGCAGGGCACGACGGTCCGCAAAACGCCGCGAAACAGGTGGTGCGCGCCCTCGTGAGCGTGATCGCGGCGATGATCGTTCTCAAGCTCGGGTATCTTCGCATCGCCCATTTCGCCTATGTGATCTTCGGCGTCGTCCTGATCGGCCTCGTGCCGCTCGTCGTCGCGAAGAAACTGAATACGACGTTCGGCGGTTTGATTCCGGAGATCAACGGCGCGTTTCGGTGGATCCGAATGCCGGGTTTTCCGATTCAACCGTCCGAGTTCATGAAGCTCGCCTATATCCTGCTGCTGGCGTGGTATTTGCGCAACCGAAAGAGCTACCGTCGTTTTTCAGGGTTGATGCTCCCGTTTCTGATGGCGCTCGTCCCGGCTGGGCTCATCCTGCTGGAACCGGACCTCGGCACGGTGATTCTCCTCGGGGTCGTGCTGTTCGTCATGCTGTTCGTCGCCGGTGCCAAAATATGGCATCTCACCGTGATCATCATGATGGGCGCCGCGGTGGCGCCGTTTGCGTGGGATCAGATCACAGGGTACCAACGTGCGAGGATCACGGCCGTCCTGCTTCAGAATGACGGGCTGCGACGCGCCGTCATCGAGGAACCCGAACGATATCGCAAGCTGGCGACGAAGCGCCAAGCCCTCGAATGGGCGGCGAGCTCGGGATATCAACTGGTTCACTCGAAGAACGCCCTGGGTAGCGGCGGGTTCTTCGGGTATGGGTGGGGGCGCGGCACCTACGTTCAAAACAACCGCTTGCCGGATCGCCACAACGACTTCATATTCGCGATCGTCGGTCATCAGTGGGGGTTCGTCGGGTGTCTCGTCGTGCTCGGCTGCTACATGACGATCGCCGTGGCCGGGGTGATGATTGCGTGGGCCAACACCGAGCCGGTCGGGCGGCTGTTGGCGGTGGGCGTGGTGACGTTGATCGCGGCGCAGGTTGTCATCAACGTGGGCATGACCGTCGGGCTGATGCCGATCACCGGAATGAACCTGCCGTTCCTCTCCTACGGCGGCAGCAGCCTCTTGACCAACTTCATCGCGGTGGGCCTGTTGGTCAGTGTTTCGCAACACAGACCGTTCCAACTTTCCGCCAAACCCTTCGAGTTCGGGCGTCCCAGGAAGCGGGCAATGGCGACGGAACACGGTTGGCGCAAGGACGGGCGATGTCCGGCGTGCCGCTACGATCTGACGGGCAATACGTCTGGAGTCTGTCCGGAATGCGGCAAGCGAATCGAGCTGATGTGATCGTGCCGATGCGCTGCAGCAAGGTCGAACCACTCCTCTGAGCCGCGGGCCTGGCAAGCCAGCGTGCTGGCAGCCCGCGCGGTCGTTCGTACCAAGAGGAGCGTCGCGCCGAGCTAGTGTGCCGCCAACCCAGAATATGCGGGTTGGCGTTGAGCGATAGGCATAGCAAAGTCCGCTCCCTCACGGTCGCGGTTCGGATTTGGGTCGCCGCCCAACCCGCAAGTTTATGCGCGGCGATGCATTAGCGGGCCTTGCCCAAACTTGCAAATCCGTCGGTCTTGGGATATCGTTCGTTGCGGTCTGCTGGAAAAGCAGCGGCCTGCTGCAAAAGTAGCGGCCGCCCCCCGTGGCGGCCGCAAGACACCCAAGAACGCGGGTCAACGAGATCGTCGTCGCGTGTTCCGGGGTGCCGTGACGACAAGGGGCGTCATTTCGACACTGAATCAAAGGGGCATACCATGACCACCGCAACCATCGCACCACCAAAGATAACCGACAAGAAAATGTTGATCGACGGGTGCTGGATTGATAGCGCATCCGGCAAAACCTTCGAGACGATCAACCCGGCGACCGGTGACACGATCTGTCATGTCGCGGAGGCGGACAAGAGCGACGTCGATATGGCCGTCGCGGCCGCGCGGCGGGCGTTTGACTCGGGTCCGTGGTCCAAGATGAACCCGGCGGATCGCGGGCGATTGCTGTACAAGCTCGCCGACGCGATCGAGGCCGACGCGGATAACCTCGCCGCGCTGGAGACGTTGGACAACGGCAAGCCGATCCGCGACTCGAAGGCGGTCGACGTGCCGCTGACCATTGCGTGCTACCGCTACTATGCCGGCTGGGCCGACAAGATCCACGGCAAGGTTCTTCCCATCAGCGGCGACTTCCATGCCTACACCCGACACGAACCGGTCGGGGTCGTCGGACAGATCATCCCGTGGAACTTCCCGCTGCTCATGCAGTCGTGGAAGTGGGGTCCGGCGCTGGCGGCGGGGTGTACGGTGGTCCTCAAACCCGCCGAGCAAACGCCGCTCACCGCGCTGCGGGTCGCGGAGTTGGCGATGGAGGTCGGCTTTCCCGAGGGCGTGGTCAACGTCGTGCCCGGTTTCGGACCGTCGGCCGGCGGGGCGATCGCGGCCCACCCGGACGTGGACAAGGTCGCGTTCACCGGCAGCACCGAAGTGGGCAAGCTGATCATGAAGGCGGCGGCGGAGACGAACCTCAAGCGCGTGACGCTGGAGCTGGGCGGCAAAAGCCCGAACATCATCTTCGCGGATGCCGACGTCGAGAAAGCGGCGCAGTTCGCGCATTTCGCGCTCTTCTTCAACATGGGGCAATGCTGCTGCGCGGGTTCCCGTCTGTACGTGGAGGAACGGATCCACGACGAAGCGCTCGACCATATCACGCGGCTCGCCGAAAAGGCCCGCGTCGGCGACCCGCTCGATCCGGAAACGACGCAAGGCCCGCAGGTATCCGAGGAGCAGTACAACACGATCCTCGGCTACATCGACGCCGGCAAAAAGGGCGGCGCGACGTGCGTGACCGGCGGGGGCAAGATCGATCGCCCGGGGTACTTCGTCCAACCGACCGTCTTCGACGACGTGCAGGATGATATGAAGATCGCCCGCGAGGAGATCTTCGGCCCCGTCCTGAGCGTCTTGAAGTTCCGCGACGTGGACGAGGTCATCCGCCGCGCGAACGACACCATGTACGGTCTCGCGGCCGCCGTGTGGACCAAGGACATCACCAAGGCCAACCTGCTCGCTCGGCGCCTGCGTGCCGGGACGGTGTGGATCAACTGCTACAACGTGTTCGACGCGACGGTGCCGTTCGGCGGCTTCAAGATGAGCGGTCTCGGACGGGAGCTGGGTGAGTACGCCCTATCCAACTACACCGAGGTCAAATCGGTCGTGACCGCGCTCGGGGCATAGCCACGGGTCGACAAACAGAAGAACGGGGGCACCAACGCCGCCGGCACCTCGAAATCGAGCGCGGTTGTGGCTGGTGGTTGACATCGAGCAGTCACGACGCGGCGAACACTGGTTCCGCCGGCGCCGCGGAGAAAGCGCCACGATTTCGACCTAAGGGCGCGCGTAAGATTAAAGTATCCAACTCGCATTGCGAAAGCAGCGAAAACATGCTCT